>DAOSOK010000047.1 GCA_035373905.1 Candidatus Ozemobacteraceae bacterium
TCCGTGTCCACTTTTTCAAGTTGTCGTGAAAAGTACGCAAGATTCGGATGAACCCCATTTCCCGGGACGAGAAAAATGATAATGCCTGGTATAATATGGGCGTCGCCTTGTATCGTCTCAATCGGGTCCTGGATGCCAAGGCGGCCTTCCGCCGCGTCACGGAGTTGGCGCCGTCGCACCTGGCCGCCTGGTTCAACCTGGGCCAGACGTCCAGCGACGCAGGCCATCTCGAGGATGCCCTGAGAGCGCTCGAAAGCGTAATCCGGCTCGACCCCGGCCTGGCCCTCGCGCATTGCCGGATCGCCCTGACCCTGGCCCGTCTCGGCCGCCGGGATGATGCGGAAGCGTCTTTTCGTGAAGCCCTGCGTCTGAAACCCGACGCACCGCACATTCTGTATGACTGGGCCCTGTTCCTCATTGCGGGCAACCGGAAATCCGACGCGGCCGACGTGCAGAGACGGCTCGCCGGAATCGACCATGACGCAGCCGTGACCCTGATGGAGAAGATCATTGCCATGCCGCCCGGCGACAAGCCGTTCATCGTCGAATTCGACGCGGAGAAACTGAACTCGTCCGTCATCATCACCACGCCGATCACCCTGCCGGGCGACAAGCCGCCGGAAAATCCCTGAATAGCTCTCGGGTAGTCACCGGTTCATTCCGCCGAAACGGCCGGTTATCAATCAGCAGAGGCAAAAAAGGAGGCACGAACGATGAATTACGCTCTCTTGAACCGTATTCTGTATTTCGTCTCTTTCGCCTATGCGAAGTCGAACCTCAGGCCCTGGGAATACCCTGCCTCTGACTACACCCCCGAACGGGGGTTCTCCTGCACGTCTCTGATGCGGAAGAAGCCTGTGACCAGCTTCGACGACATCGTCGAGATGGCGCGGGAGATTTCACGGGAGAACAAACTCAGCGACGTCGTCATCATCTCCTGGCAGCGGTTCGAATCGAATGAACAGGAGGAAAAGTCATGAAGAGATACAAGGAGTTCTTCGGCGGGGATGGCACCGGTATAGAGCTGGTCTACACGGCCTTTCCCCATCGCGGCGAGGAGTGAGACGATCTCCAACGGGGTGCCGGTGTGGTGTCAGGAGAATTTGGTTTTTACGTGGCCGAGGAATTTTTTCAGGACGGGGGGGATTTGGGGGCTGGCGAGGTCGAGTTTGCCTGATTTTACGGCATTCACCAGGAGGGCGGTTTCGTCGCAGGGTTCGTCGATCAACTGGAGGATTGCGAACAGCATGGCCTGCATCTTCGGGAAGCCGAAGGTTTCGATGAAGAAGCGGGTTTTGGCGCCGAACTCGCGGCTGGGGGGCAGAAGAACGTCTTCACCACGGCCCGGGCCGAGGGTGTTGATCAGGTCCATCACGTGTTTCGGCCGCTGGCCGTAGGGGAGCTTCTTCAGCTCGCCAGGCAGAATCGGCGTGCCGATCAGGTAATCCTGCTTGCCGTTGTCGTAGGGGAAGTCGAGCCGCTCGTCGATCGCGTGGGCCGGCAGGCCACCGACGAACCGCACGGGAACGATGGGGACGTTCTTGTCGATGGTCATGTCCAGGAAGATCGAGCTCATACGGGTCACGGGCTGGTCCGCCGTCAGGTCCCGGGTGCCCTCGACATGCACGAGCAGCGATGCGTCGCGCCGGCCCTCCTTTTTCAGGTCGTCGATCAGCCCCTGGGGATTCTGCCGGTCGAAATATACCAATCGAAATGGATGTTTGTCCCCGAGCGAGTCCTTCGCGAACTCGAGCAGGAAGGCCAACCAGGCGTTGACGTGGTCGGGCTTGGCCACCGCCTGGATCGGCAGGCCGGTCAGGCCGTAGGCGACCGCCATGAACAGCGGCGACTCGAGGCCGATCTGGTGGTTGGCCAGGAAAACGACGGGCTGGTCCGCCACGGCCGCAAATGCCGCGGGGTTTCTGATCACCACCCGGCTGATGAAGGTCCCGCACAGGGCTCCGATCAGGTCGTGGAAAAACCGGTGCGAGCCGGTCCGCTCGATCCAGCGCGCGCGCAGCTTCTTCCAGTCGAGAGAAGCGTCGGTCGAACCGTCTTCGGGAAGAGTGTTGAGGGGAAGGTTCAGACAGGAACCCGTTATATCTTCTACGATATCTTTCGTCTGTAGTCGGGAAAACCTGGCCAGCCGCTCGATCCGGCCAGCCGGCTCGTCCGCACCGCCGCTTTCGGATGCCGCCACCGGCGGGGCTGCGTACGCTTCCGTCGCAAGAGGAGATGTTGCGGGGGATGCCTGTTCCGCAACATGAATCGAATTGGCGTCGACCCCGGTGATGATCCCGTAGATATCGTCGCCGTCGCGCTCGGCATCAGTAAGGCGGCGCAGGGCGATCATGCCGAGCCCTTCGCGGTATCGACCGATTCCCGTTCCGGCTGAGCCTTTCCGGGTATCCAGCCAGGCGCCGAGCGCATGAACGCCGTCGGCGCTGCCGGCGATGACGAGGTCGGCACGGCCGGTCTGCAGTTCATTCACGGCGGCGGCAACCCAGGCCATGGAGCCCGGGAGCGGAGATGGGTGCTCAATCGGGCAGGCTTCGAACCCGTAGTGGCGGGCAAATATCCCGGCCAGATCCTTCCCGGCGGCGTCGGCACCGGCCGTTCCACGCGTTTCGATGACGACGCGAACCCTGGCGGCAGGAATGGTCTCCTTCCCGAAGCTTTTCACATCTTCGAGGGCCCGCTTTGCCAGAAACAGGGAAACCGCAGACAGAACGGCAGGGACTTCGAGAACATCGGGGGGAACTTCGAACCCGTCAGCGGGGAGTCCCATCAGGAGACCGCTCTTCATGACGAACCACTTGAGGCCCTTCAGGTCCTGGGCCGTGAAAATCTCACTGAACGGCCACTGGCCGCCGGACAAGCCGGACATCAGCCCCTTCAGGCCCAGCAGGCCGGGCCAGAACGCCTTCGGGGAAACCGAGGCGGGAAAGAGCGGGCTTCGCCCGACAACCGCCACCGGCAGGGGTTTTCCTGAGCTGTTCGCCTTCTGCGACATCGATAACCACCCGAGTTCAAGCTGCGTGAGGTTGTGAATAATACCCTAAACAGGTGATTTCTGAGAACGAAATTTGCGAAGTTCCGGCAATATCGTCATCATACGCCAGGAATCCGATAATCCGTCGATCCGGGCGGATCACGATTCGCCCCTGCGACAGGTGCGCACACGATGTCTTCGACGGGCATCCCGGATATGCAATGGAGTTGAATTAGGGGAGAATGTTACAATGCTTTCAACGCTCATGGGGAATGAGACGACTCTTTTGCCGAGGCGGTTACGATGGGCAGAAAGCTGAGTGAGATTCAGAACCAGGTCAACAGACCGATCGAAGATCTCGAGGAGAAAGCCTCGGGGGATGCGGCGGATTTTCTGACGAGCTGCGCGCTGCTGCTCGGCTACGTCAGAGCCAACAGGCTCGACGACGCGCGCGATCTGTTCGAGGAGCTCGTCGCGTCCGAGACGGCGGCGCTGCAGATGACGACGGGAACGAGCGATCTCGCGGAAGCGCTGGAAGCATTCAGGGTTTCGGGCGGGGAAAGCGGAAAGCCGCTGGCGATCGAACGCCTCGAGCAGCTCGAGATCCTGCGGGACGCCGTTTCAAACCTGGACAAGATCCTGAACTGCCGGCGGAGTCTCGAGGCGAAGCCCGACGATCCGTCGCTTCTGTTCGATCTCGGGGTGGCTCTCTGCTGCACCGATGACGCGGCCAATCGGGAAGACCGCTGGATTTACACCGAGCTGGGCTGGTTCGATGAAGCGAACTATATTTTCACCAGCCTGCACGAGAAATATCCGGACCACGAGGGCGTCAACCACGGCCTCGAGGTCGTGAGAAACGAGCAGAGCCTGATCAAACGGCGTTCCCGCTGAGATCCGGTCTTCTCAGTCGAGCCTGAGCGGCTCGCTCCGGATGATGCGGGCGCCGGCTTCGACGACCACGCGAATTTCGTCCCCGGCATCGGCGGTGATCGACGGGGCGATCAGCTCGCCGGCGATGAACTGGCACGTGATCTTCCGGGAGCCGTTGACGACGATCGATCCATCGCCGGTATACCTGATCTCGCCGACGTTCTGCCATTCGGCGTCGTTTTCGATGCAGTGCTTCAGCGCGCCCGACACCCGATACGTATTTCCATCGCTACGCTTCGCTTCGACGGAAATCTCGAGCGTCGGGAAAAATCTGTCGATCAGTTCCGATGCCGAGTAGACCGCGATGGGAATGAGCACCTTCGCCTGCGGTTCGGCCATTTCGGCCGTCACGTTGCACTTCGGGCGCTCGAGGTTGACCTTCTTCGCCTTGAACAGGACGACCGAGAACCAGGAGCCGGTCGCCTTCGCGAGCGGCACCCAACCGACATCCTCGAACCAGCCGTAATAGACGCCACCGGATTCCTTCAGGTCAGAAAGCATGGGGTTCGGATACGGGCGCTTGCTGTTGCGGGGAAACACCCATTTCTGGTAATCGGCGACCGTGTCGTTACTGAAAAAGCGGGAATTGGTGAACACGGCGGCATGCTTCATCAGCTCTTCGGGCGAAAGGCCGGGCACGACGGGGTAACTCTTCGTCGGCCGGAAGGCGGGGTCTTTCCAGCCTTCCCCGATCACCCGGCGGATCATCGCGCCGTCGACGGCCTGTTCGACAGGCTCGAACAGCGAATGGGAATCGGCGCGCGTATGCGCGGGCTGGGTCATGTCGCCGACCATGTGCATCGCCTCGCCGACGCATCGGAACGCCTTCGCAAACAGTTGCGTCCGGGTCAGGCCGCCGAACCGCGCGCGATCGTTTTCCATGGCCGCCTTGTAGGCGCGCAGGCCGTTGATCCAGGAGTGATCGTTGTCGCCGTGGGTCAGGGCCCAAGTGATGCCGTCGATGCGCGGTTTGATGAGCTTCGGCTGGAGTTTGAGCTTCCGAAGCCGCCCGTTCCACTCTTCGTTGAGATTCCAGTCGTCGGCGTGATACTCGTAGGCTTCGAAAAACGCTTCCCTGCTCGTCACGTCTTCCCGGTTCGGCTTTTTCAGGCGCTTCGTCAGCCACGTCAGATAGCGAGGTTCATAGACCGGGTCGTAAAAATGCCGGAACCCCATGACGATTTCCGGGATATCCGCGTCGTGACCGCCGCGCTGGAGCCATCCGAGGAAATCCGTGCGCAGGGTGACGGTGTCGGCGGATTTTTCGCTCATACCGCCCTTTTTGAAGGTGATGCCGTCGAACACGGTCCGATGCTCGATCGGTGCGTTTCGGTATTTGTCGCCAAACGCGTCGGACTGACTTTTGACGATGAACAACCGGCCGGCCAGTTCGTTGATGGCCGGATGCGCCTCGTTGCAGCCCCATCCGAAGACCGGCGGGCAGGAACACAGCGCAATGACGAGCAGAACCGCCGAAAGGATTCTTCGGTCCCCTGTCAGTGTCGCTTGGCGTATCACACGACGTATGTGCCGGGAAAACGAATTCATTTTCTCATTATACCCCCGCCTCCAGGGGGGCGGGAATCCCGCTTTCGACGCCGGTCAGGCGTCGGCAGGCTCCGTTTCCTCTGAGGCGGCGGCTGTTTCGAGGTCTGCAAGGTGCAGGTTTTCGAGGGTGAGGATCGCGAGACCGATGATGATGACGTATGCGTAGGTCAGAAAATGCGTCGCAAGACCGAACGCAACCGCAACTTCCCTGGGAAGGCCGAGCATGTCGGTCAGGACGATGATGCAGCAGTATTCGTAAATCCCGATCATGCCTGGGCTCGAGGGGATCATCGCACCGAGCGACAGCACGGCGATCAGCAGCAGGGAACCGTCGAGCCCGATCGGAAGGTTGAACATACGCATGCTTATATAATTCGTTCCGACGGAAGCGGCCCACGCGACGACGCTCAGGAAAATCGCCGTCCACAGGGGTTTCGGGTGGCGAACGAGCGAGAGGCCGCCGATGAACGAGTCACGCAGGCCGTAGATCCGGTCTCGCCAGGCGGTCGGGAACGGCGACAGGAGGAGGTCCGACACCGGGTCGATCCAGTTCCGCCGAAACTGGAGAAGCAGGATGACGAAAAGCACGGCGCCGTAGAAGGCCACGGCGGTGTAGCCGCCGCTGCGGACCGCGGTGCTCACGGGGAAACTCGTGACCGCGAACGCGATGAACGATACCACGCAGATGCCGTCGAGCAGTCGTTCCATCACGACCGATCCGAAGGCCTCGGAAAACGACGCGTGCCCTTTGCGGCCGAGATACCAGGCACGCACGAACTCCCCGGCGCGTGCCGGAAAGAGGTTGTTGAACATGTAGCCGAGGATCAGCCCCCCGTAGAGGTGGCCGAACGGAATCGTTCGGGGGTGAAGAATGTACCGCCATCGGATCGTTCTCAGCAGATACTCGATCGTGACGGAGACGATCATGAGCGGCAGAACCCGCCAGTCGACGGCCGAGAGTACCGCAGGCACCCGTTCCCAGTCGACTTTACGCAGGGCCAGCCAGAGAAATAAGACGCTGAGAACGAGCCCGATGATTTTTTTCGCGGTTTTTTTCATTCGAGGCATGCTAACACGCTCCACCCCGCCCGGCAATAAATCAGTGCTGTGCGGAAGCGTGTGTACGATTCACGTTTCTAGGGACGCGAACTTGTCGAATGCGCGGCAAGCCAATATAATCAGTTCACTGTGAGCAATCCCGAATGATGTGGACAGCAATCCAGCTTCTGACCTGCGTGACGATCGTCCTTGCCATCGCTTTTTTCGTCGGCAAACGCATCGGTCAGCGGCGTTTCATCAAGATGCAGGAAGAGATGAAGGCGCTGGAGAAGGCGTTCAACCAGCTTCTCGAGCAGATGGAGCTCGTCTCGGGACACAACCTGCAGGTGCTGGACAACAAGACGCAGGAGCTGCGGGAGCTGCTCAACGTCGCCGACAAGAAGTGCCTGTACGCGACCGACCTCATGAAAGAGGTCGATGAGATGAAGCGCCGTCTCCAGAACCAGAACCGCACGGCCGAGGTCTCCGCGTCCCCGCCGGCCGTCAGCGAAATCAAACTTCGCCGGGAAGTGCAGGACCAACTGGATGCAGCGAACGGTCGCATCGAATCGATAGATGCTCATATACGAAAACTGGAACAGGAGCAGGAAGAACTGTTCCAGCAGATCCTCTCTCTCAAGAAGTGCTCGATGTCGATGGAGCGGGCCATCCAGGAGCGGCCAGCAGCGGCGTGGCCCTGCCACGCGGCGGGCGATGTCGCGGCCGCAACGGGGTGCGCAGCGGATTCCGACGGCGACGTTCCCGACCAGTCTCCCCGGCCCGTCGAAATCCCGCACGTTGAGGTGCCGCCGGCGCCCGAGAACCCGACGCTCGATCCCTCATCGGTCATCACCCGCATCAGACATCGCGATCGGCCGGCGCTCGCAAATCTCGACCCCATGCAGACCGAAATCATCAACCAGGTTCTCGACCTGTGCGACCAAGGCGTCTCGATTCCTCAGATCGCCCGGCAGATGAAGATGAGCAAGACAGAAATCGAGCTGATGCTCAAGTTCTACGACATGCGGAAGGCGGTCTGAGGCATGTTTCTGCGCGACCTCCCGGCCTGGGCGAAAAACGTCCTGATCATCGGCGGCGGCATCGCCTTTCTCTGGCTTGCCTACATGCTGTCCGCGGTCATTGCCCCCTTTCTGTTCTCTCTCGTGCTGGCCTATATTCTCAACCCGATCGTGCGCCTTCTCGAGAGCCGCCGTATCCCGCGCGCATGGGCGGTCCTGCTGATGTATATCACTGGCTTTATCATCGGCATCCTGGTCATCGTCCCCGTGCTGTTCACAATCGTCGCCGAGGGTCATGAACTGGCGGCGCGGCTCGGCCGGCTCGACGTACGCCAGATCGCGGGCGATTATCACGCATCGCTCCGCGGGCTGTATGACAGATACGCCGCCATTCCCTGGCTCAACGACTGGGTGAACGGCTCGGTCGACCCCGAGAAGATCAGGGAGCTGGCCGCGAAAGCGTTCGTTTCCGCCAAGGACATCACCGTCAGCCTGTTCCAGCAGGTGTTTGGCATTTTCGTCTCGGCCTTCTCCGGCGTGATGGGGATGATCCTGATCCCCCTGCTGACCTTTTACATGCTCGTCGACCTCGATCTCATCTGGCAGCAGTTCACGAAACTCGTCCCGCCCATCTACCGCGATTCGACCCTGAGATTAGCAGGTGATATAGACAAGCTTCTGAACGCCCTTCTGCGCGGACAACTGGTCTGCGCGTTCGCCTTCGCCCTCCTGATGACGCTCGGCCTCTGGCTGTCGGGCCTGCCGTTCGCCTTCCTGCTCGGCCCGATCGCGGGAGCCGGCAACCTGATCCCCTATCTCGGCGGGCTCGTCACCGTCATCCTGGCCACCCTGGTCGCCCTTGCCACGACCGGCGCCTCCTGGGCGACCGCCGCGACGCTGGCCAAGGCGGGCGTTGCTCTGGCCGTCGTCCAGGGTCTCGACGGCTTCGTCATCCAGCCGAAGGTCATGGAGGGCAGCATCGGCATGCATCCCCTCACGGTGATGCTGGCGCTCGTCATCGGCGGCAGCGTGTTCGGGTTCATCGGCATGCTGCTGGCGATCCCGGCGACCTGCATTCTGAAGGTCCTGGCGCACGAACTGTATCATGAACTCTATGACACCCACTGAGCCGGGTGCCCCGCCACAGACGCGGCTACAGTCAGCGGCGCCATCGCAGAAGCCTCCGGCGATCCGCGTCGCCGGCCTTTCCAAGCGGTTCGGTCGCGTGAAGGCCGTCGACGAGATGGCGTTTTCCGTGCCGACCGGCTCGGTGTGCGGCTTTCTCGGCCCGAACGGCGCAGGCAAGACCACGACGCTCCGCATGCTGCTCGGCCTCGCCAGGCCCGACGACGGCGAGATGGAGCTTCTCGGCACCCCGATGCCGTCGGGCCGCGCCGAAACCCTCGAGAAAACGGGCTCCCTCGTCGAGAAGCCCTCGTTCATCGAGCAGTTCACCGGCTTCGAAAACCTCTGGTGGTTCGGCTCGCTGGCCGCGCCGCTCGCGAAGCAGCGCGTCGACGAGACACTCGAACTCGTCGGTCTCTCGGATGCTGCCCACAAGCCGTTCGGCATCTACTCGACCGGCATGAAGCAGCGGCTGGGCGTCGCAGGCGCGATCCTCCACCACCCCGCCCTGCTCCTGCTCGACGAGCCGACCAACGGCATGGATCCCCAGGGCCGCGCCCAAATTCGAGACATAATAAGAAATATACACGACCGCGAGGGAACGACGATCTTCCTCTCGTCCCATCTCCTCGACGAGGTGCAGCGGCTCTGCGACTACGTCGTCATCGTCGACCACGGGAAGATGATCCGCCAGGGTTTCGTGGGAGAGCTGCTGAACGACGGCCACGAGACCTGGGAACTGCGTCTTCCGCCTCAAGAAGCCGCCAAAGCCGCCGATCTTCTGAAGGCCGTTTCCCATGTTTTCGGCGTGCAAAGCGCGCCGCGCGGGCTCGAGATCAACATCGCACACGGCACGTCCCACGAGATCAACCGCGCGCTGGTCGAAGCCGGCATCGCCGTCTCGGCGCTGATCCCACGCGAAGCCTCGCTTGAAGAGACGTTTCTCGCGCTCACCGATTCCGAACCGGGAGCAGACCGGTCATGATGCGACGCATGCTCGTCCTGTTCGGCTTCGAACTGAAGAAGGTGCTCTCCCGGAAAAAGGCGTTCCTATTCCTGCTCGCGCTGAACGTCGTGCCGATCATCGCCAGCATCGGCGCCATGCTCGCGTATCTGAAGATGCGCAGCTTCGGCCTCGGCAGCATCGAGTATTCGGTGCTCGTCGAGTTGGTGCAGGGCCTCTTCACCGCACACATGAAACTGTTCGCCTGGATCTCGCCGTTCTTCCTCGCCCTCGTCGTCGGCGACATCGTCTCGGGCGAGGCCGGCCGCGGTCATCTGAAAACGCTGCTGCTGACGCCCGTCGCCCGCTGGCAGGTGCTCCTCGCCAAGGGCGCCGCCGTCATGGTGTTCCTGCTCATCGCCGTCGCGCTTGGCGGCCTGTTCCTGCAGCTCGACCTCTGGGTCGCCCACAACATGAGCCGCAGCGGCGCGGTCATCATGGACGCCCGCGAATCCGGTGCGATCCTCGCCGACACCGCCACCGGCCTGCGCCTCCTCACGATCAGTTTCATGACGAACCTGACGATGGTGGCGTATTTCCTGCTGACCGCCCTCTTCTTCGAAACGCCTATCCTGATGGCGTTCTCGAGCCTCATCCTGCTGATGGCCATGCAGACCTACGTCATGATGGCCCCCTACATCGCGAAACTCGACGCCGTCTACGGACGCTGGGTGCCCTGGTGCTTCACCCGCCATATTTCCGAGTTGACGGACGTGAAGACGATCTACGGCGTGCTCGACCAGTCGCTGACGCTCTCGAGCAGCGTCATCCGGGAACCGCTCATCGGAAGCCTCGGCTGGGCCGCCGCATTTTTCGCCCTGGCGCTGCTCGTCTTCCACCGGCGCCAGATTCTCTCCTGACCGCCCGCCGTGAACGATCCGAAAGAGCGGGTGCTGGTCGCCCTGTCGGGCGGCGTCGATTCGTCGGTCACGGCGGCGCTCTTGAAGGAAGCGGGCCACGAGGTGTTCTCGGCGACGCTCAAGACCTTCTGCTATGCCGAGCGGGGCGGCGGCGCAAAGGCCTGCTGCGGGCTGGAAGGTCTCGCCGCGGCGCGGTCCGCGGCCGCTTTTCTCGGTATACCGCATACGATATTTGACGTCTCCGCGGCGTTCGAGCGCGACGTCATCGACGATTTCACGGCGGAATACGCGGCCGGCCGCACGCCCAATCCCTGCGTGCGCTGCAACGCGACGGTCAAGATCCCCTGGCTGCTCGAAAAAGCCCGCACGCTCGGCTGCACCGCCGTCGCGACGGGACATTACGCGCAGGTCAGGCCGGTCCCCGAAGGCGGCGTCGGCTTGTTCCGCGGCGCCGACACGGCGAAAGACCAGGCCTACTTTCTCTGGGAAATCCCCGCCCGCGTGCTTCCCCATCTCCGCCTCCCGCTCGGAGGCATGACCAAGCCCCAGGTGCGCGAACTTGCCAGACGTTTCGGTCTGTCGAACGCGGAAAAGCCGGAGTCCCAGGAAATCTGCTTCGTCCCGGAAGGCGACTACGTCGCGTTCCTGCGCGAGCGTCTTCCGGCCGACCACCCCGGATTTCGGCCTGGCCCCATCGTCGACACCGCCGGGAAGCGGCTCGGAACGCACGACGGGTATCTCAGCTTCACGATCGGTCAGCGCAAGGGGCTCGGCGGCGGCCACGGCCGGCGTCTTTTCGTCGTCGCGATCGATCCGACGACCCGCACCGTCGTTGCGGGCGAAGGCCCCGACATCGAGGGGCGCATGCTGCGCATCGAACGCGTGAACCTCCTGGCGACGTCACCGCTCGTTCCGGGCACGGCCGTTTCGGTCCAGATCCGTCACCGGGCAAAAGCCTTGCCGGCCCGCATCGTCAGCGTTTGCGACACCGGATCGATCCTGATCGAACTGGTTGAAACCGCCCGCTCGATCACGCCCGGCCAGTCCGGCGTCTTGTTCGACGGCGACCGCCTCATCGCGGGCGGGCGTATCGCGGGGCCCGTCATACATATCTAACGATATTGTTCCAACGGGCACGCGCCGGGATCAGCCGGCCGTTTCCGGGCAAAAGGCTTTTTTGACGTTGATGGCCTTCATGATCAGCGCCGGGGCATTGACCGGTTCGATCAGGTTGCCGGGATTGAATAGAATGGTGTCTCCCCGCGCTTCGACCTGCATGCTTTCCTCTCCGAACTGCATGAACAAGTTCCGGATGCGCATATCGAAAAGCTGACGCACGGCCTGTTCCGATTCACCCTGCAGCACGAACGTTTTCGAAAAAGTCGGGTCTTCGTCGAAGTTGATATCCTGCCCGCCGAACAGTTTGCCGAGGAAATCGAAGAACGCATTTTCTCGCCGGATGAAAAAATGCGGCAGCGACAGGTTTTTCGACTTGATGATACACAGCGTCTGTGTGTGAGTATGGGAATTCTTGCCAGAACCGGTCCGGTAACTGTAATCGAGCGTCCGCACCTCGTCGTTTTCGCTTCTTCCGATCAGGACGTTGTATGTCCTGCGATTACGGCCGATGTTGAAGATCTTGAAGCGACCAAAACGCTCTTCGGAATTGTCCGCCTCGAGGAACTGGAAGTTCATTTTCTGAGCCGCCTGTTGCCAGGCTTCTTTTCGCTTTCGAGCCTGGACGAGGCTTATAACGATCATCAGAACGAAAATGAGGATGAATCCGACGACGAACAACGCGCTTTCCATGGTTTCCTCCCGCAGCGTTCGAGATGTCTCTCATATCTATTTTAGCATCACTTCCGCGAGAAACACCAACCCCACCCCGGCGTTCCCATCGTTTTCTGCGCAACAAAAGACCATTGAGCGTTCCCGTTCGTGCCGAACCTGTCGAATCTCGAAAGCCTCTCCCCCGTTGGCGGACTCAGGTCGAACGAATTATATATATAATTATATGTTATATATATTCACTATTTCCGGAGACCTCGGATGACTCAGGTTCTTCAAATATGCCTCGCCGGAACACATCTGAAACGCGAGCGCCCGCCGGCGTATCCGGCGGGCGCATGAATATGATACGATATTTATTTTCTGGCGGCGATCAGGCGCATCGGGATCTTTTTATCGGCGGGCCAGAGATTGATGCGCAGGATCTGTTTGCCGGGGGTGATGCATCCCGCGTGGCCGCCGAAAAAGCACGGGTCTTCTGCGGGAGCGATCAGTTCGAGGAGTTTCGCGCCGCCCAGTTCGCGCCACCGGCCTTCGAGAGTGATCTCGAGCCTGTTCGCAATGATCGTGACGGGAATACCTCCCTGTTTGCCCCCCGGCTTGCCGATCGTAAGCGTCTCGATCGGCTCGGCAAGGCGGATATCTTCAGGCGTCATCTCGACGCCGAGGATATCGAAGGTTCCGCACATATCAACAGGTATATTTTTGAATCGCTTCACCGGCGAGTGTCGACGCACGTAGGTTCGGAGCCCGGCCCAGGGGGCAATGGCCTCGTCGCCGCCGCGCGCCGGGAGCTTCCGCTTTGCGGCGGCCTTTTCGGCGTTCGAGATGTGTTCCGCATGATCGACGCGGACGAGATTGCGGCGGCCGCGGCTCCAGGAGGTGACGGTATCGTACGAGACGCCGCAGAAAATCGCGAACTCGGCCTGGGTCATTCCCCATGTGCTCATGAACCCGCGTATTCGCTCGACCGGCCACGGCTTCGGGAGCCAGCTGCCGTCGATGATCCGTTTCCGCCGGGCTATCGCGTGCGCGTTCGACAATTCACGTCGCCCTCGTTTGGGCTCCTTTTTTTTTGGAGAAGGACGTTTCGCAGCTTTCTTTCCCGCCGACTTTGATTTTTTCGCGGCGGCCTTCTTCGGGGCAGCCTTCTTCGGGGCGGCCTTCTTCGCGGCGGCTTTCTTCGGGGCCACCTTCTTCGGGGCCACCTTTTTGGCGACGACGCTCTTGAGTGCCAGTTTTTTCGAAGCCGCCGTTTTCGCGACGACCTTCTTCGTCGCCAGCTTGCCCCTGGAGGCTTTTTTCGGGGCGATCGCCTTCGCGGCGGGCTTTTTCGCGGGGGCCTTCGCGGGCGCCGCCTTCTTCGGGGCGGGAGCACCCTTCGTCAGGCTCTTCTTCGGAGCGGCCGCAGCCGGCTTCTTCGCTTTCGCCACGACGGTCTTCTTCGCAGACACGGCCTTGGCAGGGACGGAACCAGTTCGCTTCGGGGCTGTTTTGTTCATCTTCACGAGCTTCCTTTGGGTAGGATAAAAATATCCTATTACATGCATAAAAACCCGTCAAGAGAAAATACTGGACTCATCAATTTCCTGGTATGATTTCGTCCCTCGAGACAACCGCTTTCCGGCTCCAGTCGACCATACACGTATATATAACATTATAATATCGAGTCCTGCCTTCAGGAAAACTATCGGCCTGGGCTGCTGGATCGAAGAGCGAACGCTGAAAGCTATCGGCGTTCGCCCGTCACAAAACGACTTTTTTTGCCGCCTTCAAGAAATATATACACTGCTATTATATACCAGGGCCAGATACTCGCTTGTCTCGCCTGTTTCCAAACAACGCCTTCAACCTATTCGTATTCCGTCGAAAAACAAACCCCCGGGTTTCCCCGGGGGCCGTTGTCGAACGGTCGGTGAAACTTATTTGCTCTTCAGCTCGCTGACCAGGTTCTTCACGAGATCCTGCAGGGAAGCCGGAGCGTTCTTCTCGGCGAAGACCGAGAAGTTGAGCTTGGCGATCAGGTCGGCGGACACTTCGCGGTTGTTCTCGTTGGCGGTCCGGACATACTCCATCAGGCTGGAAATGTCGCCGTTCTCGATGTCAGCAACGATCTTCTTGGCGGTGGTCTTCTTGAAGAAATCCTGGACCATCTCGTCCCACATGGTGTCCTTGGCATACGCCAGTTCGAGGTAATCCTTGGAGAAACTGTAGGAGCTGGTCGGGAAGAACACGGCCAGGCCCTTGGCGTTCTTCATTGTGGCGCCGTTGGTGCCATTCGCAAGGACGACGTCGTTCAGGGCGGCTTCGAGCTTGTTCGCGGCGGTCAGGAACGCCTCGTCCTTGATGGTGGTCTTCAGGAGGGCGACGAGGTGAGGCATATCGATGTTGGTGCGATAGTAGAACTTCTGGACCTTGGCGAGGGCGTCCTTGAACTGGGGGCCGAAGGAGCCGGCGATCGAGGCCTTGGCGAAGCCGTTGATGGCGTCGATGGCGGCATCGAACTTGCTCATATCGAGAGCCGACTGGGTGGAGGCACTGTAACCCTGGCTGCCGTTATTATAGGAGGCGGTATAGGCGGCGACCCAGTTTTTGCAGAACTCGGCCGGGGTCGAATCCTTCTTGAGGGTGGCGAGGATACCGTCGTAGGGATAGCCGGCGCCCGGCTCGGTCTCTTCGGAGGCGACGAGATAATCGATGTCGCCCTTCATGGCGTAGGCCACTTCGACCATCTGCATGAGGCAGGCGTCGAAGGCGAAAATGTCGAGGTTGCGGCCGAGGGCGTTCTTGATGTCGGCAGTGACGAGGCTCAACTGGGCGGTCGTGATGTGGTTGCCGGTCGAATCGTCATAGGAGATGCCCTTCATGATGTTGTCACCGGGCTTGTTCTTCCAGCCGGAGCCGTGGTTCCAGACGATCAGCGCATAATGCTTCGCCGGATACTGGGCGATCATGTCCTTGGCGAACTGGGCGAGAAGCTTGTAATCGCCCATGTCGAGTTCGCCCATTTCCTTGATGGGGGTGACTTTGCCCTTCTCGATGTAGTTGAGAGTGGCGGGCCCCTTCTCGCGATCGATGAGGCTGACGATGTTGAGCCAGTCGTTCGAACCGATCTTGGCCATCTCGTCCTGGTCCTGGACGCCGAAGCTGTCCAGGTTATTGTCAGCGTTCAGGAAGACCATCCAGGTCCATTCCTTCTCGGCGCGGGGCGCTGCGCTGACGGGGGCAACACAAAAAGCCACAAAAAGGGCGACGGCCAGGATACTGATTACACGCTTCATCTCTTACTCCTTACTTATATACTTATACACCTTATACTCAGGGCCGGATTCTCTTATTATAGAAGCAGCAAGGTACCCTGTCAAGGCCCTGCTTTTTCTCTGAGGCAGTTTCCAAAGAGACAGGCGCCGACCGGAGCCGACGCCTGTTTTTTTATACCGTACCGTTTTCTATATCAGTTGTTCAGTTCGAGCACCAGGGCGGAGGCCTCGGACTTGAGGCTTTCCTCGAGGCCGCCCTCGCTGTGGAGGCGGAAGTTGAGTTCCTGGACGACGAACTTCTTCACGTCGGCGGAATCCTTCGAACCGGCAACATACCCGCGGAGAGCGGAAAGATCGCCGTTTTCGACGGAGGAGACGAGTTCGGCGGCCTTGCTCTTCTTGTAAAGGTCGGCGATCATGTCATCCCACAGGTTGGACTTGCAGAAGTCGAGCGCCGTGTACCCGTTTTCGGCGGAGAAGTCGGAGGGCAGATACACCGCGAGGCCCTTCGCATTCTTCATCGAGTAGCCATTGTTCCCGTTCGCGACGATCGCGGCGTTGCAGGCGGCGGTGACCTTGTCGCAGGCGGTCTTGATCGCTTCGTCCTTGATCGCACCCTTCAGGAGGGCGGCCAGATGGATCAGGTCGATATTCTCAGGATAGGAGAAGGACTGGACCTTCTGAAGCGCAGCTTTATACTCGGCGCTGTATTTCCCGCTCATTGTGGCTTTGGCGAGGCCGTTCATGGCGTCGAACACCGGGGTCATCGCCGCGACCTTGATCGCGGACTGGGTGCAGTCCTCGTTTCCCTGGCTGCCGCCGCTGTAGGACTTCACGAAGGTGTTGGTCCAGGTCTTGGCGAACGATTCGGCCGTCGAGGTCTTCGCGAGGGTGGCGAGAACGTCGTCATACGGAGTGCCCTTGCCGGGTTCGACCTCTTCGGAGGCGACGATGTAATCGACGGAGTCCTTGCACGCATAGACGACTTCGGCCATCTGCATGAGGCAGGCGTCGAAGTTCAGGATATCGACGTTATGTCCGATGACCTTCTTGATTTCGCGGAGAGCAACGGCCAGCTGATTGGTGGTGATATGGTTGTTGCTCGAGTCGTCATAGGAGATGCCGCGGGTGATCGGGCTCTGGTTGCCGAGCTTCCAGCCCGACCCGTGGTTCCACAGGGTGAAGACATAGCGTTTCGCCGGATAGTTGGCGACGACATACTTCGCAAACTCGATGAAGAGCTTGTAATCGCCCATGTCGAGCTCGCCCATGTCCTTGACCTTGGTGATTTTGCCCTTCTCGATGTAGTTGTAGCAGGCCGGTCCGCGTTCGCGGTCGATCAGGGTGACGATATTCAGCCAGTCATTGGAGCCGATTTTGGCCATTTCCTGCTGGTCTTCAACACCAAACGGGTCGAGGTTGTTGTCCGCATTCAAAAAAACGGCGATCGTCCATTCCTTCATCGCCGGAGCGGCATCAGCGGCCCAAAGAGGGGAGACCAGGGCTACCATGAGGGCAATGAGAACCATACGCGATACTCGGGTCATTCTGCTTCTCCTTGTCTTATCCACTACTCGATACTTATAAGGGAACCCGTTATCCCACCCCTACTCATGGGTGAAGATATTTTGATTCTACCAATCATCAAGGAAAGCCGCAAGAGTACATCAAAAAAAATTTTGTAGGCCCGTTCGTGCTGAGTCCTGTCGAAGCACGAGTGCTCTCGCCCTTCGACAAGCTCAGGGCGAACGGAAGGGATTCTCCAGCTCTCGTGAATCAGAGAAAGCCACCCGTTTTCTGGGGATGGTCCCGGATCGCGTGACGATGCCCGTCAGGCTTCCGAAACGTCTTGGGATTCCCCGCCGGAGTCGGAAACCCAGACGAACCCTGAAGGGAGGCGCTCGCCGCAGAATTCAGCCAGATCGTCGGCCTGGAGGACCTGAACTTCCAAAAGGGGCTGGAGGAAGGATTTTTTCCGATCGCCCGTCTTCAGTCGTTCGAGGATGCGCTTTCGCAGGGCGTCATCGACCTGGACCAGCCGATCTCCCGTTTTGCGGCCGAATTCCCGCAGGGCCCAGTCGGCATACGAAGAACCGGCCGGGGACGGGCCGCGCCGAAGCACCTGTTCGGCCCATTCGGAAACGGTGACGACGGGAACCAGCGCCGTCGGCGGAGCATACGACATGACACGGGCGCCGAATCGCCCCAGGGCATACAGGGCAATCTGGTCTCTCCCCCAGGTTCCGGGGGCCCGCAAGATCCATGTACCGATACGTATTTTTTCCTCGACGGGAATCCGCTCGCACTGGGCAAGCAGGCGCCAGATCTGGTTTCGTTCGTGCTGATCGGGAATGCGCTCCCCTTTTCCCGTTTTCTTCGACGGGAATAGCACCGCCTCGAGAGTCGCCGCCATTTCCGCCTGCCGCTCGGCAGTGAGACCGGGCGCAATGCGCTTCCACATGATCCACCATTCCGACCACAGGCCGGTGTTTTTCGACGTAGGCGGGCTTTTACGGAGTTCGAACAGACGGTCGACCCGTACCTCGTCACCGGGAGCTCCGAAGCCGGGTCTCAGGCAGTATCCGACCAGCCTCAACCAAGCCATGCGGGCGTCATCACCCGACAGAAACCGTTCGTCGCCGACGGAAAGATCGAAAAGGGTACGCAGCACCGCCGTATTCCAGTCTTCGCGGTGTATTCCGAGCACCTCTTCGAGCAGTTTGAACACCTGGTTGAACGCGGGCTTCTGGGGGGCGTTCGAAAACAGGCTGTCGAACAGTTTTTTCACCTGGCCGGTCTGCCGCTTCGTCAACCCCTTCGAGGCGGCCGCATCGGTCTCGACCTCTTCTTCGGGCGTCAGGTCGAACATCAGTTCCCGCCGAAACGCGCCGTCGCCGCACCCGCGGCAAACGACCTGCAACCGGCCCGTCTCGCGCAACGTGACGTCGAGGCCAACCTGCCGGATGCCGGTTTCACGTGAATCCGCGTTTTCCGTTTTCCAGCGAAGGGGCGGCAGAGGGGTCAGCCGCCGGGCGCTGTATTTCATGAGATCGCCGAGCGACTCGCCGCGCGGGGCGGAGGGGCTGAAATACGCGTAAAACGCGACATCCTGACCGACGTCGACCCCGAACGTCTTGCCAGCGATCGAGAACGGCCGTTCGACTTCCGAGCCTTTCGGAAGGAGGCAGAGAACCTGTTCGGGCACGTGTTTCTCCCCCCGCCCCGACTTGCCGGTTCCTATACCAAGATATATGGAAACGGGGCTTCCCGCTTTGATCCGGTGTCCGAGTCCCAGCCCGACCATTGAATAATATACGGCACCGGATGCAACAGCCAGCATCGGATGCGGGTTGTTCAACTCTTTGGGAGGCTCGCCGCCGCGCCACGAGGCCAGCACGTTCAGAATGCGCGTCCGAAGCGTCCGGGACAGCATCGTTCCGCCGTTGAACAGCACGGCGTCCGGCATGGCGCCGTGTTCGGCGAGGAACGCGGCGAGGTGTCGCGTAACGGCGGGATCGCGCGAATACGGCAGGCCCGCTTCCGAGAGGCCGATGCCGGCGTCCTCGGCCGGGCGTTCATCGAAGGCGACGACGGGGAAATACCCGTCGACGAGCATTTCGCGGAGTTCCGACAACGGCACCTCCAGGCTGAAGCTCTGAGCCACGACACGACTTCCGGCGCCGGATACCGTGAAGCGGGCCTTCTCCCCCTCGTCGCCGACGTCCCCGAGCGCGCGTTCCTTGACGGAACGGCTCTGGTCGAGCACCGACAACCACTGCTTCGCAACCAGCTTGCGACCCTTGTGATGGAACTTCGCCTCGACGGCTTTCGCGACGGCCAAATCGAGGTTGTCGCCGCCGATCAGCAGGTGCGGGCCGACGGCCAGACGGGAGAACTGCGGCTCGTCCGCTGCGTCGGGCCATTCGACGCCGATCAGGCTGAAATCTGTGGTGCCGCCGCCGATGTCGATGACGAGCGCCGTCTTCACGCCGCGCAGTTCGCGCTCGAGCGTCTTGGGGTGCCGCGCCAGGAAATCGTAGAACGCAGCCTGCGGCTCTTCCAAGAGCGTTTTCACCGGCAGGCCGGAGCGGGTGATCGCTTCGAGCGTCAGGTTGCGGGCGACGGGATCGAACGAGGCCGGGACGGTCACGATGATCTGCTGTTGTTCCAGGCGAAGATCGGGGTCGGAGGCCGCCATGGCGTGGTTCCAGGCGTCGGCGAGATGTCGCAGAAACGCCGCCGAGGCGTCGACCGGCGACAGCTTGTCGCGCACCAGTTCGCTCTGCCACGGCAGGATCGGCGAGAGGCGGTCGATACGGGGATGGCACAGCCAGGATTTGGCGCTGTGAACCAACCGGGCCGGCAGTTCGGCCCCCAGTTGCCGGGCGAACGCGCCGGCGATCGGCCCGGGGACGGCATTCCATGGAGGCGTTCCGTAGACGGCTGGATCATCGGGCAGGAAGAGCAGCGACGGCAGGGTCGGGCACCCGCTCGTCTGGCCTTTTTCCACGAACTGCGGGATCGGGAACGACTTGATCTCGCGCTTTTTCGCCTTCAGATCGAGATACGAAAGCGCGCACTGAGTCGTCCCCAGGTCGATCCCGACGAGAAACCGCGGCCCTCCGGCCGCCGCGCCCTTTTCGGCCATGTTTTGCTCCCCCGGCACGTCCGGACTCCGGGCATGCCTTCCGGTGCCACTCCGGAGTGCTATTTTATAGCATCACGTACGTTGAATTCGAGTTTCCACTTGTGATCGCCGGACTTTTCTCTGCACCAGACTTCGAGGGTGCCGATTTCGGTCACGGCGACCTGGAGCGTCACGTCGACGAGCGTGCCGGGCGCCATGCCGTCGCGCACGGGAAGCTCGGCGCGAAGCGAGCTGGTCTCCTCGATCTCCGGCGGCATTTCCTCGTGGAGCTGACCGACCTGGTCCTCGCGGCGGCAGTTGGACTTGAAGAATTTGAATTCGACGGGTTTTCCGACGACGAGGCCGAAGGTGCGGCCGGGAATCTCGGCCGTCGCGCCTTCCTCCATGCCCTGCGAAGCCACGCACAGTCCCTTGAGCGGCGGCTTGTAGCCCGGCACGGCGGGCAGCGCCGTCTCGACGCCGAGGTAGTAGGCCTGGGAGACGCCGCCCCGGATGCGGATGCCCTTTCCCTGGCGAGCCAGACCGAACGCGACCGCTCCGGCCGAGACCGCACCGCTCAGGTCGGCGCCCTCGAGAACCCGGATCGCAGGCTTCCCGTCGGCTTCGAGCCAGGTGTTGATGACTTCGACCAAGCGGCTCCGGAACCGTTCTGCCCGGAACACGCCGCCGTTGAACAGGATCGCCTTCGGGTGGCTGAAATCGCGCTCCCCGCCGCCCTGGCTCCTGAGGAATTTCGCCAGGTGCCGGGTGATCGCCGGGTCGGCCGCGTAGGCGAGGTGCAGCTCCTTGAAGCCGCTCGCCGGCTCTTCGTGCGGTTCTTCGTCCATCTTGCAGAACGGGAAGAAGCCGTCGACGAGGATGTTCTCGATCTCGTCGCGGTCGAGCGAGGTCTTGAGCGAGCCGCCCACGACGCTGCTGCCGCGGCCGGAGATGACGATCGGCTCGCTCTTGGCCCCGGGGTTGTTGAGCAGGTTCTCTTTCGCCTTGCGGCAGGCGTGGCTCAGGGCCATCGTTTGCCAGGTGTCGACTTTCTTCTTCGCGGCTTCGAGTTTCTGACGGGCCTGGAACGCCAGCGTCAGGTCCATGTTGTCGCCGCCGAGCAGGATGTGGTTTCCGACCGCGACGCGCTCGAGCTGCAGGTCGCCGTCCTTCTCGCTGACCTCGATGAGACTGAAGTCGGTGGTGCCGCCGCCCACGTCGACGACGAGCACGACATCGCCCTTCTTCACCTGCTCGCGCCAGGGCGCCTTGGTCTGGGAAATCCAGGCGTAGAAGGCGGCCTGCGGCTCTTCGAGCAGGGTCACTTCGGCGAGGCCGGCCTGTTTCGCCGCTTCGACGGTCAGGTCGCGCGCGGCGGCGTCGAACGAGGCGGGGATCGTCACGATCAGCTGCTGGTCTTCGAGTTTCGCCTTCGCGTTCTTCGCGTTCCAGGCATACCGCAGGTGCGTCAGAAACTCGCTCTGGGCCTCGAGCGGAGAGATTTTCTTCGCGCCCGCCGGGGCGTTCCATGGCAGGATCGCCTCTTTCCGGTCGATCCGCGGGTTGCACAGCCACGACTTGGCCGACGAGATCAGCCGGGCAGGCACTTCGGCGCCGCGTTCGCGGGCATACTCGCCGACGATGAACGGGCACTCGCGCTTCCAGGGCAGGGCCTGCTTCTCCTGGAGACGCTCGAACAGGAACGAAGGCAGCGACTCGCGCTCCTCGACCGCCCCTTGGGCGAATTCCTGCAGGATCGGGAACGTGCAGACATCCGGCTTGTCCGATTCGGAATCGGTCGTCGGGGCGTGCGCGATGACGATGTTGGTCGTGCCGAGATCGACACCTACGATGTTCTTAGCCTGGCTCACGCGGCTGCCTCCTCAGGAGATCTCGACTTCGGCCGGAGCGATCACGTCGCCGGTCCAGCCGGACACCAGCGAAGGAAGCTTGCACTCCTTCATCCTCCAGCCCCGATGCACGAGAACGCCGCTGTATGGGCCGGCGGGCGCGACGTTGCCGGTCAGCTTGATCGCGTTCGGGTCGACCTTCTCGCCCAGGCTCACCGTTTCCCCTTCGGGATCGTTCAGGACGTGCTCGATGATGAGCCGCTCATGCAGGATCTTGCGGCAGCCTTCGTGGATCGGCCGGATCGCGCCGCCCAGGCTCTCGTCGTCGACTTCGGAGATGTCTTCCATCAAAAAGTCAAGCAGCCGTCCCTCTTTCTGGAACAGCGCCAGAATCTGGTACGCGACGGCCGGAACCGCGGGTTCGGGCTGGGGAACTGCAACCGGCGCGGGTTCCGGCTTCGGCTCGGGCTTCGGTTCCGGTTTCGGCGCAGGGGCGGGTTCAGGTTTCAACTCTGCCTTCGCGGCCGGCTCTTCGGTTTTTTCGGGCTGCGGAGCCGGAGCGGCGGATGTGAACAGCTCGATCAGCGCCAGCAGGCCCGTCGCGACGAGGAAGATGCCGATCGCGATGCCGATCGGGGAGCCGCAGCAGCACTGCTGACCGCAGGATTTGAGCATCTCCTCGAGTTTCGCCGGTTCTTTCAGCAGGGGCGCCAGCCGGGCGCCTCCGTAGATGATCCCCGCCGTTCCGGCAAGGGAGAGCAGGGCAAGCAGTTTTCTGAACATTCGCCACCTCGGGCAGATGATTTTTTCACTCAGAACTGTAGAATATGCCGTCCTCTCATTCCCCTGTCAAGGGGTGGCGGGTTTCAAACCCGCCGTAAACGGAATTTCACGGCTGAAGCGCCACATTTTTTATAATTATTTATATATATCACACACGCGACGCAGGGGCGGGTTTGAAACCCGCCCCTGTGAGGATATGAGCGAAAGAATCGTTACGGCAGCTCGCGGATGTCGGCAGCGATCATCGCCTGGAAGGCTTCGAGCTGGGCCTTGTAGCGCTCCTCGGAAACGGCACCGGCGCTGGTCATGACGCGGGTGAGTTTCTCGGGCAGCGTGACATCCTCGAGGCGGAAGCCGCAGGCCATCTTGTATTTGAATTTCAACGCGTGGGAACGGCGCGCCAGAGTCATCAGCCGCTCTTCCGTCCAGCCCGTGATGTTCAGAGCGTTCAGGCCTTCGAGGATGATCTCCTTCGTGTAAACGTTGCGCGCGAACAGGCAGATGACGAGCGAGTTCAGCACGTGGCGCCAGACGGCCTCCTGGTAGAGCTCCTTCGTCTGCTCCTCGTCGGATTTCGGTTTGGCGAGCCCCTTCTGGTCGATCGAGTAGCCGGCCCCGTCGAGATGCGAGTGGCGCACGCCGGTCGCGTAGCCGAGGAAGGCGTACGTGCCGGTCATGTAGCCAGCGGCTTCGACTTTTCCGAACGCGATCGAGCGATCGAGGCCGCCGTATTTGCGGGCGCAGAAGTCGGAGCCGCGTTCCAGATCCCGGTAGAATTCGCTGTGTCCGGAGATGATGCGGGCCATCACCTTCTCGTAGGTCGCCGCATCGCCGAAGTTCAGAACGAGGTTGTCGGTTTCCTTCTGGCCGATGATGCCCTTCTGGTAGGCGTCGACCGCCCAGGCGAGGGTGACGCCCATGCTGATCGCGTCCCAGCCCTGTTTTTCGATGATGATCAGCAGACGAAGCACCTCTTCGGTGCTCTGGACCGACAAGTTTGAGCCGAGCGCGTAGACCAGCTCGTGGTCGTAGGAGACCTTGAACGACTTGTACTGGTAATGTTCAGGGTCGAACAACTCGCGCAGGGAGGCCATGTGAATGCAGCCGACCTGGCAGTGGGCGCAGGCGATCTGCTGGCTGAGGTGCTTTTCGGCGAACTTCTCGCCGGCGATGTTTGCGGCGCCCTCGAAGAAGCCCTGGCTGAAGTTGCGCGTCGGCAGGCCGTTGATGCGGCTGAGCGGCACGACGTTCATCGCGGTGCCGAGGTCGTGGTATTTCTGCATGGCGGTCGATTTCACGACCGTATCATAGAGCTTTTTATAGAACGAATTGAACGCCGGCAGGTTTTCGATGGGCCAGGAGTGACCGCCCGAGATGACGATGCCCTTGAGGTTCTTGGCGCCCATGACCGCGCCAAGACCCATGCGGCCGAAGTGACGCGACGAGTCGACGGTGACATCCGCGATCGGGGAAAGGCGTTCCCCCGCCGGCCCGATGCGAACGATCGACTTCTTGTGCGTCGTATCCTCGCGGTCGCGCAGAATGCGTTCGGCGGCGAGGGAGGAGGTGTTGCGGAGCGAGTTCGCCTGTTTCACGACGGCCTTCTCGTCGTTGATCGTCAGATACGAGAAGTTCGGCGCTCTGCCGGTGATACGAAGCACGTGGATGCCGGCCCCGAACATGGCCATCGCAAGCCGGCCTCCTGCGTGCGATTCGCCAAGGTTCCCCGTGAGGGGCGATTTGAACACGGCCACCGTCTTGGTGCAAACGGGGAAAACGGTGCTGAAGGGCCCGATCGCGAAGATGATCGGCGCGGCCGGGTCGAACGGGTCGATCGCGGGGTCGCTTTCCGCCAGCAGGCTCATCGCCACGCCGGTCCCGCCCAGCCAAGCCTCGAAACGATCGGTGACGTCGACGACCGTCGCCGTGCCGTCGGTGAGGTTCACGTCCATCATGCGGAATTTCGGCATATGTCAGGCCTCCCGGGGGGTCTCGACCATCGCGATGACGTCGCGCGGGCAAAACTGCGTGCAGACGCCGCAGTGGTGGCAGACAAGCGGCAGGCGCTTCTCGGTGTCCCACTGGAGCGCCTTGAAGGCGCAGGCCTGAACGCAGGCGCCGCAGTTGATGCACTTCGAGGCGTCGAGCTGAACGCCGCCGAACTTGCGCCTCGTCAGAGCCGCGGTCGGGCAGGCGGATGCACAGTCGGGAATATCGCAGCCGACGCAGGGGCGAACCGAGAACGCCCCTTCCACGCCGGCGTAATTGCGGATTCTGATCGCCGATTTTTCGACGGTGATCGCCTTCGCCCAGGTGCGGCTGCAGGAATACATACAGCTATAGCATCCGATACATTGTTCACGGTTTATAACTCGCAGGAGTTTTGCCATAACGCCTTTTCCCTCTCCCCTTCCGTCGTCACATCCGTCCGTTGCGCGTGGGGCGGGGTTCAAACCCGCCCCTACAGACGCATATCGTCACATCTGTCCGTTGTCCGGGGGCGCGGTTCAATCCCGCCCCGGCAGACACACGGGATACATCATATCACACGCGCCGGGGGTTTCCACAACGCCGTCAGGGGAGTGGATGCGGGCACCAGGATCTTCTCGTAGATCTCGAGGGCCTTTTTCGGCCCGAGCGCATGGCGGAACAGCCAGAACTCGAAGGGGAAGAACGCCACCGGCGGTTCCCCCGGCCGCACCTCGTGACTCTCGGAGACGTCATGGATGCGGGCCATCATCGACTCGACAGCCGCGTCGGCCGGGCATGTTTCGCCATCGAGTTCGCGGACCCGTTTGCAGTCGCGGTGCCCGTCGTCGTGTTTCATGCCGAACAGGCGGCAGGCGAAGGAGCGGACGGGATGGACGACGCAGACGCGCGCCGTGTCGTCGCGGAACGAGCAGCGCAGGCGCTTTTCACCGTTCCCGAGCTCGGCCAGCCGCAGGTCGATGCGCAGGGCCGAAACGATCAATTCTCGGACGCGCGCCGGCGGAAACCGCGTCAGCAGGTCGCGCACGATCCGGTGATACTCGAGCGAGAAAATCGAAACCGCGTTGCAGCAGGCGCCGCAGTTGTCGCACGTCGTTTTCGGCAGCTCGCCATGCAGTTTTTCGAGCAACGGCAGCCCGAACGTCCCGTATTCCGCCGACGCCGTGAGCACCCGCCGCACGTAGGCATCCGCATGCGCCTCGACATCCCGCATCAGCCTGCCGAGCAGCTCAGCATCGACCGCAACCCCGTCCGTTCGCTTCATAAAAGGCAGCAAAAAGCCGGAGACGGGGTTCGCCTCCGGCCTTGGAAAAAACGCTTAGATGCGCTCGCCGCCCTGGGTCTTGGCCAGGCTGACGGTGAGGGGCCGACCGTCCATCTGCTGGTTGTTCTTGCCCTGGATGGAAGCTTCGGCGGAAGCCTGATCCGAGAACTCGACGAAGCCATATCCACGGGAGCGGCCGGTGTGCTTGTCGGTCACGACGCGAGCGGACTCAACGTTTCCGTAGGGGGAAAACTCGGTCTTGAGCTTCGCATCGTCGCAAGAGAAGGGCAGATTACCAACGAAAACCTTAACGGACATGTGATTCCTCCAGGACCAAATCTATCTCCGACGGACCGGCAGACCGACCCCAATGTCGGAGCACTTCTGTATGATATTGTCTCGCACAATTCAGAGAAATGCAAGTCACACCAGAGATCCGCTCCAGACAAGGTTTAGAGGGTAGACGGCGCCTTCATCTTTATTCCCCCCGCATCATTTTGCATCACCGACCCGATTCGATAACAGCCGTTCGAGTTTGTCCAGTCGTTCGAACAATTCCTGCCAGGTTCCGGAGCGCATCCGGTGCTGGGCGTCCTGGCGCTGCATCCAGTGCCACTTGTCCATCAGGTAGCCGATGGTCAGCAGGAATAGCACGATCAGCGGCGGCAGAAACAGGGCCGGGTAGATGGCCCGGCAGCCGAAGTATTTTCCGATGGTCGGCGCCAGCGCCGACGAGAGCATCACCATATTGATCGCCTGTCCGCACAGCCCCCACCCCATCTGAAGTCGCAACCACCAGCGCATATCCAGCCTCCGATCACTCGTCAGAAGTGCGCGTCGCAGTTTTCCGCCGGGCGACGCGGTTTGCATGAACGGTCGATACCACGATATCATCCCACCATTGCGGGGGTGAAGAGACATGGCTCGGAAAGAACGACTGCTTGCGCTTTCGCCGCATCCGGAAGGAATGACGGCGGCGACTCTGATCTGGAAACCCGAGGACAGGATCCAGATCGCCGGCGCGTGGGAAATCAACCGGAAGCTGCGCGAATGGGCGAAACAGCCGCCGGCGGACGAGATCGTCGTCTTTCTCAAGAACATCGCGGCGACCGACGAGACCCGGAAGCTTCTCACGGCCCTTTCCTCGACGACGAAACTGACCTGGATCGGCACGCAATGGCCCGATCTACTCTCGCCTGCATTTTTCAACCGGCTCGGCATCACCCACCAGACCGGCCCCGACCTGATCACCGCGACCTGCGCCGCGTTCGCTCCCGACGCTGGCTTCCAGGATCTTATCGCGGCCTACCACGAGCGCAGCGAAGAATTGTTTTCGGTATTGAATTATCTGACCGACCGATGCTTGATGCAGTTCGGCAACACCGACCTGATGACGGAAACGCTCCGCTCCATCCGGGCGCTGAAGGGAAAACCCGTCCGGATCGACTCGTTTCCCGAGCCCGTCAGGAACGCCGTCGCCCAGTTCAACAACGCCGACTTCCCGTATATCGAGGGAAAATCCGAGGCGATCCTGCATCTCAAGGAAGAGATCGCCGAGATCGGCCCGGCCGACATCACGACCCTGATCCTCGGGGAAACCGGCTCCGGCAAGGAGGCGGTCGCTTTTTTCCTGCACGACTTCAGCCCGCGGCGCGGCCGGCCCTTCGTCGCCCTGAACTGCGCCGGTCTCGACGAGCATTTCCTGCGCTCGGAACTGTTCGGCCACGAGCGAGGCTCGTTCACGGGCGCGACGGAACGCAGGACCGGCCTCGTCGAGGAAGCCGAGGGCGGCACCCTGTTCCTGGACGAGATCACCGAGATGCCCCCGGCCATCCAGGCGGACCTCCTGCGGTTCCTGCAGACCCGCACCTACCGCCGGTTCGGCTCGACGAAGGAGCAGAAGGCCGACATCCGGATCATCGCGGCCGGCCAGCCCGAGCTGAAAACGGCGCTCGCGAACGGCTCCTTCCGCAAGGACCTGTATTTCCGCATCGCCGACATCGAGCTCGTGACGCCGGCGTTGAGAGAGGTTCCCGAAGACATCTTCCGGGTCATCCGGCACGTGGTCTACCGGAACTACGTCCGTCGAAATATGAACATCGATATAGAAACCGAGCTCGCCTATTTCGAGTCGGGCCGACAGGTTCTCGAAGCCTACACGTGGCCCGGGAATTTCCGGGAACTCGTTTCCCTGGTCAACCTCCGGCTCAGGCTCGGCCGAGACGTCATCGAGACCGTTCGCACCCGTTCCCTGGCCCCGCTCTCCTGCGGAGCCTATGCGCCGCCGGCGCCCGCCCCGCACCCGGCCGTTTCCGGCGACGGACTCGAGCTGGCCATGGACGGCCTCGTGAACGCGCTCGACGAGATCGTTCCCGCCGACGACGTCGAACGTCTTTACGCAAAGGCCGTGAAACGGCGCTGGAACACGCTTTCGTTCCGGGAGCTCGCCCGACGTCTGAACCTGGCCGAGAATACCCTCCGCAAGCGCATCTGAGTCTTCCTGTTGCCTCCTGCCGAACGAATGGCATCGAGGATGTGAGCATTTTGATTGGCTTCGCAGCGGCGTCTTCGACGGCGATGCGATCGCGTCATTTTCTGACGTGGTCACTCACAATTTGATCTTTTCGACCACCCGTTCCGCCCCCCAGAAGCGCACCCGTTTCTCTGAATATCCCCTTCAGATCAGCATTTGCGCAATTTTCACATCGTTGGTACGGGCATTGCGATAGTGAGGGTGGCGCCTCCGCGAATGACGACGGTAGGGCCGACATCACGGACAGGGGGCAACGCGATGGCCGTCACGCTGGAGTTCATCAACATCCTCGTTCCCTTCTCGGCGATCGAGCGGGTGTATCCGGGCGGTGCAAGGCGGTTCCGCGAGGAGTTCTCCGAACACCCCGGCGTCTGGTGGGACCGGCATCTCTTCCGGTGCGGATCGATGAACTCGATCGACCTCCTGCTCTGGCTGGACGAACTCGAAAGCTTCGGCCTGAAGCGGTTCAAGTCCATGTACGGCTCGCGGGCCATCGGCGACATCGCTCTCGCGACGCTCGAGTTCGGCATCGAAGGCGAGTGCGACTGGCTCGACATCGACACGGTCCGCGGCATCGCCTGGTTTTCGGGAACCGAACCGGGCCAGGTCGCCGGCCCGGCGGCGCCGTTTCTGCACGAAACCGACTGACGAACAGGAGGCAATCACATGGCCCGATTATTATCGTGGGGACGCATCGCAAAGAGCAAAGCACATTCCGATCGCGGGGCGCAATGTCTCGTTCTGAAGGCAATTCTCACCTACATATCCCGCTGTTCCCGGGCGATGAATCAGCGGGTCTTCGATGCGCTGTTCGAACTCGTTCCCGAAGACCGGCAAAAATGTATATTTAATGATATACATTTACGGATGCAGAAGTTCAAAAAGCGTTATTTCGACCATCATCGAATGAAGGGAATCTTCGCAAATCCGATCGATACGGACGATCTGGCATATGCGGCAATCAAGGTGAAGAAGATCCGCACCATCGTCGTTTCGATTCTGGTAAGCACCTTCAAACTTCACCTCTCCTCTCTGCTGAAGGGCGACTGCATGCCGGAAACGGTGTTCGTGAAACGCCTCGACGACTTGTCACGCCTGTTCGATCTCACCGTGGTGGAACGCGATCTCCTCGCCGTGATGATCCTCCGGAGGCAACAGGAACAACTGGACACCCTCTTCGACAATGTCCCGTCCGTGTCGAACGCTCAACGCCTCCTGAAATACAAGACATTTGTCCCTCATCCGGATTATCTCTCCCGCAAGGCGCTCGGCCCGGACGGCACGCTACGGAGGCTCGGATTCGTCGACTCCGACGGCGACGTCAGCATCGAGATCTCCGAGTTCATCGACGGACTGCGCTCAACGCCTCTCACCGACATCTATTTTTCCAGGTTCGAAGGATCGGCGCTTCCTCTCGATCGTCTGATGATCAGGCCAGAAGACATCGAAACGATACGATCGCTCCTGAAGAACCGCCGGGCCGGCCAGGGCATCAACATCCTGCTCGCCGGGCCGCCTGGAACGGGCAAAACCGAGACGGTGCGCGCCCTTTCGAAACAGTTCGGCCTCGACCTGTTCGAGATCCGCTCCTCGCCGAACCTCGGGGAGGTCAAGTCCCGAGAAGCGGGCGGAACGACGTTCCGGATGCGGGCTCTGTATGCCTGTCGCCACGGCTTCGGCAAGGATTCCCGGACCGCCATCCTGATCGACGAGGCGGACGAACTTCTCGGCAGCGGGGTCGGCAGTTTTCTGCAGATGCTCGGCATCGATACGCCGAAGGCCGGCAAGGCGCAGCTCAACGAGGCCCTCGACTCGGCGACCTGCGTCCAGTTCTGGATCGCCAACAGCCTCCAGGGGATGGATTCATCCACCCGCCGCCGTTTCGCGTTCGCCATCCAGTATCAACGGACCACCTCGACGGATCGCCTGAAGATCTGGGAAACGGCCGTCGAGCGCCACGGGCTCGCCCGGCTGGTGCTGCCGGAAGACCGGAAACGGTTTTCCGCCCGGTATGATATCGACGCGGGCGGCATCGATTCGGCGCTGCGCCACTCGGCCAACCTCGCGCGGCGGGGCGGCGGCCGGAAACTGCTGATCGGGCAGATCGACCGCCTGCTCGCCTCCCAGACCCTGTTCACGGGTAAAAAAGCCGCCCCGGCTCTCGAACATCTCCACACCTCGGAGCATGTCGATCTCGCCGAGTTGACGATCGCCCCCAGGGGCGATCTCGAGCGCGTCCTCGAGATCGTTTCGAGCGGCAGGCTCAAGCCCGGCGACGGCCGCCCGCGGGCGATGTCGATCCTGCTCGAGGGGCCGCCCGGCACGGGCAAGACGCATTTCGCCCGGCACGTCGCCGACGTCCTGAAGGCGCCCCTGCACGTGAAGACCGCCTCGCACATCCTCAACATGTACGTCGGGCAGACCGAACAGCGGATCCGCGAGGCGTTCGAGGCGGCCGAGCGCGAAGATGCGGTGCTCTTCTTCGACGAGATCGACGGACTGCTGGGCGGCCGCGAGCGCTCGCATCACAGCTGGGAAGTAACCCAGGTGAACGAACTGCTGTCCGCGCTCGAAGCCTTCCGGGGCGTCTTCATCGCCGCGACCAACCACGCCGCCCTCCTGGACAAAGCGGCACGGCGCCGGTTCCAGTTCTCGCTCTCGTTCGGCCCTCTCGCGCAGGCGGCGGTGCTCAGCTTCTACCGCCGGTTCCTCGCTCCCCTCTGCGGAAAACCGCCGGCAAAGCGCGTCATTGACACGCTGAGCGGCATGGCGGGGCTCGTTCCGAGCGACTTCGCCTGCACGCGGGACCGCTTCGCCCTCCAGCCCGACGCCAGGCCGTCCCACGAGGAACTCCTCGCCGTCCTGGACGACGTCCGGCGCAACCGCCTGCCGTCCGTCACGAGGTCGATCGGATTCCACGCCGCCTGATCCGCATCCGCACAGGGTCTGTCACCGTTCATGGGCCATGTCCGGCTCAACGATAGTCGATTTTATATCTATATATATTATATCATTGGAGATTCCGTCATGAGCATACAGGGTGTCGTCAAGAGATACGCGCTGATCATCGAGAAGGTGTCGCAGTGCCGTTTTCCCTCGCTGGAACAGATTCATCACTTCCTGCACGCGCACGGGTTCGAGATATCGAGACGGACTCTCCAGCGCGATATGGCGCGCATCTCCCTCGAGTTCGGCATTACGGTCCAGTATGACCGGACGCACCACGGCTACGTCCTCACCCGCGATGACGGCATCAACCCGGATATTCTCATCCGCTTCCTCGCCGCCGTCGGCCAGGGCCGTCCGAGCCATCCGGCGTGAGCCCCCCCCGCAGATCCTTTTCAACGCACGATCTTTCGACGACGACATCTCCTGTCGCAGACAGGGGAATATACATTGAACAAAGCAAAACGGAGAAAACACCATGATGTTCACGAACAGACAGACAACCGAAGAAATCGCCCGACGCCGGGAGATGCTCGAAACGGCCCGCCAGACCTTGCATGCGGAGTTCATCGGCGTCGCTGACACCATCGACGTCATCATCCGGGACATCAGTCCCTGGTTCCTCTTCCCGGATCTTCTCTCGAGGCCCACCGTCATCAACCTCTGGGGCATGACCGGGGTCGGCAAGACCTCACTGGTGAACAGGCTCGTCGAACTGATCGGCTTTCAGCGGCAGTATTTCAGATTCGACCTGGGCGACAAGAGCAGTTCGCTTTCGTTTCACGATTCTTACGCGACCCTGGCCGGCCGGAGCGAAGAGCTTCCGATGATCGTCGCCTTCGACGAGGTTCATCACGCCCGCAGTCTCGATGGATTCGGAAACGAAGAGTCGGATGACAGAAACCGGCCGATGTGGGAACTGCTCGACTCGGGCACCGTTCGCAGCATCGAATGGTGTCGGAACTACTTCAACAGCTGGGGAGACCTTGCCGACAAGCTCGAGGATCTTCTTGCAAAAGGGGTCCGCATCGAAAATGGGGAATTCGTGACCGGGCTCAGACAGGCAGAGCAGGAACTCAACCGGAATTTCAAGCGGGAAAAAAGTCGCCTGTTCATCCAGGAAGACGCTTTCGATGCAATCCTGAGAAAAGCCGGCAAAGACCTCGGGATCACGCTGAAATGCGACCTGGAAAAACACCTGCGGACATTGTCCGGACGGGAAGCCCCTCAGTTCATTCGCCTGGTCGACGCCCATTCGATTCACACCGTCGTGAAAAAGTTTCAGCATCTGCTCATCTTCGTCATGGGAAACCTCGACGAGGTGTTCACGATGAGCGGAGATTTTTCCGCGGATCGCGACGCCGATCTGTTCTACCGTCTCTCGCTCGACATCACGATTCCCCAGGTGAAGAATGCGCTGAAACGACGCTTCCGCAGTGAACAGATCGCACGGCTGGGCAACACGCACATCATCTTCCCCGCGGTTCGAAGGGAGTCCTTCGAACGCGTCATCGCCAAGGAACTCGAGAGCATCAGCCATCACGTGTCGGAACGGTTCGACATCACCCTGGAATTCGACGAATCGGTCCACCGCCTCGTCTATGATGAAGGCGTGTATCCGACCCAGGGCTACCGGCCGCTTTTTTCGACGGTGCATCAACTGCTGAAGGGAAACATCGGCACGTTCCTTTCCGACGCCCTCGCCAGCCCGGTGCCCGTCACGAGGATGTTCCTGTTTGTCGAAGGGAAGCAACTCGTCGCGGTCTTCAGCGACGCAGCCGGAAGCGAGATGACGAAGAGTCTCGAACTGGCTCTGCCGCTGACCGATCTGCGCCAGTGCACGCTGGACGATCGCCAGGCCGTCACCGCCGTTCACGAGAGCGGCCACGCCGTCATCCAGATGGTTCTGGCTCATATAATACCAAATGCTATTCACTCCGTGACGAGCGACCATGACAACAACGGATTCATGACGAGAGAGGGAAACTCTCCGCCCACGACCCGACAGATCGCCCTGAGCGAAGCGGCGGTTTTGCTCGGGGGATTCGCCGCTGAGAAGCTGGTCTTCGGCAGTTCAGGCGTCACCGGTGGGTCGGCGTCCGATATGGCGAGAGCAACGGAACTCGTCTGCCGCGTGATCAAACACTGCGGCATGGGTTCCCGGCAGATGTTCATCGAGAGCTGGACGCACAATGACGAGAAGGCCGTTCACGTGACGGAGGTCGAGCAGGAGATCGCCGACGTCCTGAAGGAGGCCCTCGACCTGGCCGAGAAGACCTTGAAATCCGAATGGCGGCTTTTGCTGGAGCTGGCCGATTTCCTCTCGGATCACCGTGTCATCGAGCAGGACGCGATCCGTTCCATGTGCCGGGCCTACTCCACCACCGGCCTGCCAGACTCGATTTCGGCTGGCGTCGCAGAAACGGGCCAACGCCGTCGCCTGAAACAGATCGTCGCCGACCTCGACACCGACGCCGCCGATTCCCCGCCCTGGCCGCCCAGCCTCGAAAAGCGCCTGAGGCCCTCCCCGCCCCCCGACCTCCCCCTCGCCGCCGGAGGCTGACGGGAGATGAAAGGGCTTCTCTCCCTCCTGATCCCATCGCGAGCGGGCGGCCATGTCGCCCCCGTTTCGCGTATATCAGGGGTTTTGCCCGTATGTCGAATCCAGCCGGTCATGCGTGTCGTCAACCCGACCAAGGCTGCCAAAACAGCTCCGGCGGGATCGACATTTTCCGAGATACTGGATCTTGTTCTCAAGAATTCCGCACCACGCAACGGCCCAGTTATATAGTTATTACGATAGTATAATAATGCAAAAGGGCGACAAGCACCTTCTCGACAGTTTCATCGCGCATTTCACGCGTGCCGTCAACCGGGAGATCGAGGTCATGCGGGAGCGGATGCGGGCTTTCGAAATCCAACTTGATGACGGACAGAGGGTCGAGGGAAACATCACCTCCTACTACTCGTCTCATATGTTAGGCAACAGCTATCACGAGTAAAATATAATTCATCCAGACCGACAAGGCACAGCCGTTCGCCCTGAGCTTGTCGAAGGGCGAGTGCAT
>DAOSOK010000048.1 GCA_035373905.1 Candidatus Ozemobacteraceae bacterium
ACGAACCGCCCTGCTCGAAAGGCTGCCCGGCCGGAACCGACCCGGGAACCTTCATCCGGAAATTCCGCCTTCGCAACGTGACCGGAGCGATCCGCACCATCAAGGAGAACAACATCCTCGGAGGCGTCTGCGGTGTGCTGTGCCCGGCCGCCCGGATGTGCGAAAAAGCGTGCAGCGCCTGCGGCATCGACCGGCCCGTCCGTATCGGAAAAATCCAGCGGTTCCTCGTCGAGCACGCGCGCGAGATCGGGTTCAATCCGTTCGATAATCCTCGATATATGAAGCCGCTTCCCCGGCGGGAAAAGGTCGCCGTGATCGGTGCGGGGCCATCCGGCCTCAGTTGCGCCGCCGAGCTCGCGAAGAACGGGGTCGGCGTCACCGTCTTCGAGGAGCGTGATGAGCCGGGCGGCGTGCTGCGGTACGGCGTTCCCTCCTTCCGGTTCGACGAACGCTTCCTTGGCCATGAGATCGACGACCTGAAAAGTCTCGGCGTCGAGTTCCGCTGTTCGACGCCTCTCCGGGGACGCGGCGAGGTCGAGGCCCTGCTGAAGAAAGAATACCAGGCGGTGTTCATCGGAACCGGCCTGTGGGAGCCGATGCGCCTCTTCGATGATTCCGGCCGGGGCGAGGGGGTCTTCTCCTCCATCCGCTTCCTCGAAGCGTTTCGTTCCGGGAATACCGGTGAGCCGGCGAACGCCTGCTCGGGAAAAGCGGTCGCTATCGTCGGCGGCGGCTCGGTGGCGATCGACTGCGCCCGGGTCGCCCGAAAACTCGGCGCGCGCGATGTCTACCTGGTGTATCGCCGCTCCTACGAGCAGATGCCCGCCGAAGAGGACGAGCGTCGCGAGGCGCTCGCCGAGGGGATTCATTTTCTCCTGCTGAATCAGCCGGTCGGCATCGTTCGCGGCGACGGCAAGCGCCTTTCCGGGCTTCGGCTGGTCCGGACGCAGCTCGGCGGCGAAGGCGCGTCGGGCCGCCGAAAACCGGTCGAGATCCCCGGTACCGAGTGGATTCTCGACGTGCAGACGGTGGTCGAGGCCATCGGGAACCAGGCCCCCGCCGGATCGCCCGACCTGTATCCGGGCGTGACCGTGACCGGGGCGCGCCTCATCGTCGCGGATGCCGGGACCGGCCGGACCTCGCTGCCGGGCGTGTTCGCGGGCGGCGATATCGTCCGTGGCCCCGCCACCGTCGTCGAGGCCGTCGCCGACGGCAAGGCGGCGGCGCGGGCCGTCATGGCTCATTTCGAACTGCAGACGCCGAACGGAGGAGAAAAATAGTATGCCGAATAAAATCATCGATCTGTCCGTCGATTTCTGCGGCGTCCGGTTCCTGAACCCGTTCATGCTGTCGTCGTCGCCGGTCTCGAACAGCGCCGAGATGATCGCCCGCGCCTTCGAGGCGGGATGGGGCGGCGTCGCCTACAAGACTCTCGTCAGCGACCGCATTCCCATCTACCACCCTTCGCCGCGCATGCACGGGTATCATTACGGCGAGAAGCGGCTGATCGGCCTACAGAACGTCGAACAGACCACCGACCGCGGCCTTCAGCCGAACCTGCGCGACATCGCCTGGCTCAAGAAGCGATACCCGAAACACATCGTGATGGCCAGCATCATGGGCTTCTCGAACCAGGAGTGGGCCGACCTGGCGAAGGCCTCCGCCGACGCGGGCGCCGACATGCTCGAACTGAATTTCAGCTGCCCGCACATGACGGTCGAGGGCTCCGGGGCCAAGGTCGGCCAGGCGTTCGACCTCGTCCAAAAGTTCACCGAGACCGTGCGGGGCGTCACGAAGCTGCCGCTGGTGGCCAAGATGACGCCCAACATCGCCGACATGAACGAGCCGGCGATGGCGGCCAAGCGCGGCGGCGCCGACGGCATCTCGGCGATCAACACCGTGGCCGGCATCTCGGAAGTGGGCCTCGACGATTACGTTCCCCGGCCCAACGTCTTCGGCAAGGGCGCCATGAGCGGGTATTCCGGCCCGGCCATCAAGCCGATCGGCCTGAAGTTCATCGCCCAGATGGCGAAAAATCCCGAACTGGCCCTGCCGCTCTCGGGAATGGGCGGCATCGAGACCTGGGTCGACGCGCTGGAATACCTGCTCGTCGGCGCGACGACCGTCCAGGTGACGACCGGCATCATCCATTACGGCTACCGCATCGTCGAGGACATGATCGAGGGCCTGTCCGACTACATGGCCCGGCGCGGCATCGCCCGCGTGGCCGACCTGGTCGGAAAGGCCGCCGGCAACGTCCACGAGACCGGCGAGTTCGACGTCATGCGCCAGGGAATCGCAACCTACGACCTCGACCGCTGCGTCGGCTGCGGCCAGTGCTACATCGTCTGCCGCGACGCTGGCGGCAGCGCCCTCTCCTGGGACGCCGAAAAGCGCCGCCCGAACCTCGACGACGACGCCTGCCTGAGCTGCATGGTCTGCAGCTTCGTCTGCCCCGTCACCGGCCTGATCTCTTTCCGCGAAATGCCAAACTCCTGGAAGCGCAAACCCACCGTCACCCTGGGCTGAACCCTTCAGCGAAGTAAAGTGAGCACGAGGAGATTTTCGCGGGCCGCCGTTCTAAAACAGATTCCGGGGAGGAGATTTGAATCGGTTCTTTTCCCTGGACATGATTCTTGCGTACACCTTATACTCGCGCCGGAGGAGACGGTAAGATCAGGAACGAGTGTTAGAATGAGCAACGGGAAAGTGCCTTCCCGGGCAGAAACAGACAGCTATGTGGCTTCTTGAATTCAGCTTTTATCTCGTCACCGGCATCATCGTCTGGATGATGTTCGGGTATTTCATCCTCCTCAGGGTAATGGGAATCCTCAAGGGGTTCACCCCCCCCGCGATCCCCGAAAATCTCCCTCACATCACGGTCATCGTCCCCTGCTACAACGAGGAGGGAGGCATTGCCGAAAAGCTCGCGAACATCCGTGAGCTTGCCTACCCACCAGAAAAACTCGAAGTTCTCTTCGTGGACGGCGGATCGAAGGACCGGACGGTGGCTCTGCTGGAAGAGGCGATCTCGCCGTCGGAACCGTTCACGGTTCTCCGGTCTCCACGCGGCGGGAAGATCAACCAGTTGAATTTCGCCCTCTCCCAGGCAAAAGGTGAGATCATCTTCAACACCGATGCCGACGCCATGATGGAAAAGGACTGTCTGCGCTGGTGCATCGCCGAGTTTGCACGGGGGCCGGACGTGCTCGTCGTCGGCGCCTACTGCTCACCGCACCCCCAAGCCCTCGAAATGGAAAAATACCACTGGATATCCCAGAACAAGGGCCGATTCCTGGAAAGCGACGCATGCTGTTCCTCCATCGTGGTCGCCCCCTGCTACGCGTTCAGGAGGTCCCTGGTCACGTCGTTCCCGGATGATGTAATAGCTGATGATATTTATGTCGCCTATATGGGGCATGCGTCCGGCGGCCGCACGATCTTTTCCCATCATGCGCGGGTCCAGGAAATACGGGTGCCGACGGATCAGGGAATGTTCATTGCCCACAAGTTCCGCAAGAGCAATGCATTCCTGCGGGAGTCTCTGCGGTTCCTTCACCGCCTTCCCGACATGGGGATGTTCTGCAAGACCATGTTCATCACCAGGATCGGGCAGCAGCTCTTCCTGCCGGCCCTCCTGATCTGGTGGTTCCTGATCGCCGGCGCGCTCCTCTCCCTCAGCAGCTTCGTTCCGCTGATCCTTGGCGTCACGTGCATACTCCTGACATTTGTGATCACGAGCTTCGTCTTCTCCACCGTGCCGCTTCCCGAAGAGGCCGCAAAGTCGTCGATTACGACGATGGTGAAAGGATATATCATATCTCTCTCGATTCTCCTGGCCATGGCCGTCAGTTACCCGTTCTATCGCCAGACCAGCAGCTATGCCCGGATTGGAGACGCAGTGAAATGAAGGGACGCGCATCGGCTGGCCGGCGCACGGACGGAAAGGCTCGAGTATGAACACCTGGGTGAAGACGTTTCTTCAGAACGTGCGGTACGCGTTCCGGCCGGACAAACCGTTGCTGTTCGTCCGGCTCGCGCATGCCGTGTTCCGCTCGTATGTGCTCCGGTCGCCGCCCCTGCGGTATGTCGATTTTTCCATCGGGTTCGAGTGCAACATGGCGTGTGAACATTGTTTTGCGACGGCCCTGCAGTCGCGCGTTCCGCGCCGACGGATGGCGCCGGCGGATTATCGCCGCGTCGCGAAACAGAGCATGGCGCTGGGAGCCGTGAACTTCTCCTTCCAGGGCGGCGAGCCGCTGATGATGCCGCAGCTCCCGGGGATCATCAAGGCGGTGAACCCCTGGATGAACGTCATCTCCGTGACGACGAACGGAATGCTCATCACGCCCGAAAAACTGCGCGAGCTACGGACGTGCGGGGTCGACATCCTCACAGTCAGCCTGGACAGCGGGATTCCCGAGGAACATGACCGATTCCGGAACAAGCCGGGGGCGTTCTCCGCCGTTGTCAACGGCGTCAAGCTCGCCCTCGGGATGGGATTCCGGGTGACGTTGGGGACGGTGGTTACCCATGGTTCCGTCCATTCGCAGGGGTTGAAGCGGTTGATCGAGCTCGCCCAGGACCTGAAGGTGCTGCTGTATTTCATTTTCCCGGTTCCGGCCGGTCGTTGGGCCGGGGTGACGGACATGCTTCTGACCGACGAGGATGTGGCCTACATCGAGTCACTCACCCGGTCTTCCTCACTTCTGCGGACGGATTTCCAGGCGAACTTCGGCCCTCGCGGCTGCGGGGCGGCGAAGGAAATATTGTATATCACAACGTATGGCGACGTGTTGACCTGCCCGTTCATCCACATCACCGCTGGAAACGTCTTCGACGAGTCCGTCGCCGACATCCGGAACCGGGCGATCGCAAACCCGTATTTTTCGACGTATCATCCGCGTTGCCTCGCATCGACGGATGACCGGTTCCGCGAGGACGTCCTGAAGAAGACCTGCGGTGCCGCCAGGCTTCCTCTTTCCTGGGACGTCGCCTTCGGTCCGGAGCGGCCGGTATGAAACTCCTTCTCACCGGGGCGACTGGGTTCATCGGCGAGACGCTGGTCCCCTGCCTTCTTCGCGAAGGAATGAGTGTGAGCGCTCTCGTCCGAAGCCCTGACTGCCGTCTGCCGACCGGGGTGAATCGTATACATGGCGATATACTTGACCCGGATCTCGAGGCAAAGCTTCCGCCGGGGATCGACGGCCTCGTCCATATGGCCGCTCTCATCACGTTCGATGCGTCTCGATTGAACGACCTGATGATGGTGAACGGCGAGGGGACCAGGCGCCTGCTGGCGGCTGCCGAACGCGTGGGAATCCGCCGGGTGACCGTCGTCAGCAGCGCCTGCACGCTCGGCATTTCGGAAGACCCGGCCAAGATTCTCGATGAATCGAGCGTTCCCGCCGCCGCTCTGGTGAATCGGAACCCCTACATGGCCAGCAAGCTCGAAGAGGAAAAGGCCGCCCTGGAATGTCAGAAACGGGGCAGGTGCGAGGTCGTCATCGTCAATCCCACGACTGTGTTCGGAGCGGGGGACCGGACGATGAACTCCGGAACGATGATCAGGAAAGTCCATGGATCCCGCATTGTTCCCCTGCCGCCGGGCGGAACCAACGTCGTGGACGTGCGGGACGCCTGCGCGGGCATTCTGTCGGCGCATCTGAACGGCACGCCGGGAAGGCGCTATGTGCTGGGCGGAGTGAATCTGACGTTCGCCGGGCTTGTCCGTGAGATTGCCGGCCAGTTCCCCGGCCGCCGCCTCCTCGTGCCGGTGCCGCGGTTCGCCCGATGGTTCGTGTCCGTCGGAGCCTCCGTGGCTGCCCGTTGTGCGGGTGGGCGGTTTCTGACGCCCCAGATTCTCGAGGATCTATTCCTCTACAAATATTATTCCCACGCCCTCGCGGAGCGGGATCTCGGATACCGGCCCAGGTTCGGCATCGGCGAAACGCTCCGTTCCGCGATCGAATACTATCGGCGCGAGGGGCTTCTCCCATGAAAAATGTGCGCTCCGAAGACGTTCGCAACGCGAACCGCCGGTTTTACGACCTTCTGGCCGACCGGTACGAGGCTGTCGACGGCAGACGCTCGGAGGACCTCTCGGACTACGTGCGTTCGATCCTGCGACACCTGCGACGGGACGCGCCCGACGGGCCGCTGCTCGATCTGGGTGCCGGAAGCGGTTTCATCTCGAAATGCGCCGCCGGTATTTTCCAGACGCGCATCGGAACGGATATTTCGCCGGGAATTCTCGCGACGTACCGGGACCGGTTCGATATGGCCGTCGCTTCGAGCGTCGATCAGGCTTCGTTTGCCCCCGACAGCTTCGCGGCCGTTGCCGCGTTTGCCGTTCTGCACCATCTCTACGATGTGACGGCCGTGGCCCGTGAGGCATTTCGCATCCTCAAGCCGGGCGGCATGTTCTATGCCGACCACGATATGAGCGCCGCCTTCTTCCGGATGTGGAAGCCGCTGCTGCTGTTCTACCGGCTCCTGCGGTTTTCCCCGGGCAAATACCGCCGGTCTGACTCCCGGCTGACCTACGCCCTCTACCGCCTGTCGGAATGGGGGGAGCGGGGCATCGATGACGACGTGCTGAACGCCGCATTTGCCCGTGAAGGCTTTACCGTCACCATGACGTATCATTGGTACGGTCTGAATTCGATCACCGACAGGCTGTTCGGAAAGACCGTCCATACCAGACGCTATGCCCCGTTGATCCGCCTGATCGCAAGGAAACCGGAATCCTGAATGAACGCCTGGACGAACATCCATGCAGAACGGAGACGCCGCTCATGGCTCGCATAATCCTTCTCAGCCCGCCGTTTGTATCCGAATACATGCGCAACGCACGCTGCGATTTCGTTTCGCTGTCGGCGACCCAGTGGTACCCGATCCTGCTGGGCTATGCCGGAGCATGGCTGGAGAAGCTCGGACACACGGTCCGGCTGATCGATGCTCCCGCCCACGATCTCACCCACGAGGCGACGGCGGATATCGTCAAAGACTTCCGGCCGGACCTGATCGCGGTCTATTCCGGAAGACTGAGCGAAGACAACGACGTGGCGTTCGCCGATTCCCTCCTGAAGAAGATCGGCTGTCGTGGCATCTTCGTCGGTCCCTATGCCTCAATCGATCCGAAGTCGACCCTCTGCAAGTCCGGGATGATCGAACATCTCGTCACCGGGCCGTTCGAACTGCCCCTGGGGGCTTTTGCCAACGGTGACGATCCCGCGTCGATTCCCAACCTCGTCCGGAAAAACGGCGGGGAGGTCGTGGAGAATCCTCGCCGCGCGCCTCTCACCACGGCGGAGCTGGACGCGATCCCCTTCGTCTCTGACTTTCTGGGACGGAATGTCGACATGTACCGCTATCACACGCCCTCCGAACTGTTTCCATACATGGACATGTTCACGGGCCGCGGATGTTCCTGGGGCCTCTGCACCTACTGTCTGTGGGTCCATACGCTGATTCCCGGGAAAAGCTACACGACGCGCAGTGTGGAAAACGTTGTGGAGGAGTTCGGGTTCATCGCGCGGAAGATGCCTGCCGTCAAATCGATCATGCTCCAGGACGACACGCTGACGGAGCCGCGGGCGCAGGAGCTGTGCGAAGGCTTCCTCAGGGCGGGGAACAGGCTGCCGTGGTCGTGCTATTCACGCGGCAATCTGTCGCTCGACGTGATGAAGCTGATGAAAAAGGCCGGCTGCCGGAACCTGCACGTCGGGTATGAATCGGCCGATCCGAAGGTGTTGCAGCGGATCAGGAAAGGGCTTACTCCCGAGCGGATGACCCGGTTCACCCGCGATGCCAAGAAGGCCGGGCTGATGATCCACGGGGATTTCGCGTTTGGCTTCCCCGGCGAGACCGTCGAGTCCGCCGAGAAGACGATCCGGTGGGCGTATTCGCTGAATCCCGATACGGCGCAGTTCCAGCTGATGATCCCCTTCCCGGGGACTTCGTACTATGAGGAGATGAAGAGAAACGGCTGGCTGAACGAAAAGGGCGAGCCCGACATGCCGCAATTCTCAAACGCGGAGATCCGCGCGACGGCAAAGAAAGCCTACCGGACATTCTACATCAGCCTGCAGCATCTCATGAAAGCTGTCAGGAAGCCGCGGGAGCATATCTTCAATCAACTGAAGACGATTTCGCGCGCCATCCCCGCGATGTTCTGGAAGCGCTGGTAAGCGCGGAACCATGGCAGCGGACGTTCTCGCTTCGCTTGGCGCGACGGCGGCCTGTTGCCTGTTCATCCTCGGTGGTGGAATCGCCGCGTCAGGGGCGTCCCAGCGGCTTCTTCCCGGTGAAAGCCTTGCCGGACGAGTTGCCGCCGCCGTCACCCTCTGGCATTTCCTTCTTGTCGTTCTCGCGCTGCCGTTGCTGCAACTCAGGCTGTTCTCGCTTCCCGTCGCCGGAAGTGTGCTGGGACTTGCGATAGCGATCGTCGCGTCTTTCACCTGGAACGGCTTTCGTGAGCTGCTCCGGGATGTGTTGCGTTCCTGCGCCGGCTTGGATTTGTCGGGACTGGCTGCGTGGCAGCGGGGTGTCGTGTGGCTGGCCGCCGGGACCGTGGTGTGTGCCGTGTTCAGGGCGTTCGTCCTGCCTCCGCTCAGCTGGGACAGCCTGATTTACCATCTCTGGCTGCCGGCGGAGTGGTCGAAGAGAAACGGGCTCTTTCTGTTTCATGCTCCGGAAAACTGGGACACGTGCCAGTTTTTCACCCTGAACTGGGAGATCATCGCGGCGTGGATGTTCAGATTCGCTGGGGATGACCGGTTTGTCAATCTGATCAATTATCCGTTTCTCCTGCAGATGTTCGGGGCTTTCTACGGACTCTCGCGCACGTTCGGCATTGCGCCATCCCGAGCCTTCCTGGGCGGGTTGGCTCTCTGCTTCAATGCTGCCGTCTTTAGCTACGTGAACACGGCCTACGTGGAAAACTGCATGACGGCCCATCTGCTGACGGGGTATCTTTTCCTCTTCCGCGCTCTCGATGTGCGAAGCCGCACGCTTCTGGGCATTTCCATGGCAGCGTTCGGACTGGCGGTCGGAACGAAGCTGGTGGCCGTACCGCATCTGGCACCGGCGCTGCTCGGCGTTTTATATATGTATATATCGAAAGACCGCCGTCCAATAAGACCGGTCATCACGGGTCTGGTGCTCCTGGGAATTCTTCTTGCGGCATCGTCGTTCTGGTATGTCAGGGCATGGATTCATACCGGTTCTCCACTGTATCCCTATGGTATGTCGATCGCCGGCGTCAGTCTGTTCCCGGAATCGGCAAAGCATCAGCAGTATCAGGAGTTCTTGTTCAACAAGGCGGTTGAAGTGTCGAGGAATGTTCCCATGTCTGCGGTGACGCCGTTTCTGACGATACTCCCCCTGGCGACGGCCTGTGGGCCGCTCGTTGTGTTCCTGGCGCCGTTGATTCCATGGGGACTGCTCCGGTTGGGTGCCGGTGGCGGGTGGGGAAAGATGGCCATCCTGCTCGCGGGAGCGATCTTCACAATGAGCGGATACTTTTCGGAACGGATGTTTCCGATCCGATTCCTGTGGGCTGTGTCGTCATCCAGATTTCTCCTGTTTCCCCTGGCTGTTATGCTGATGTCGGCCCTGGCATGCTTCAGCGGTCGCGGCCGTACGGCAATGATCGAGAAAGCAGTGTGGGGGTGTCTTGCCTGCTCTCTCCTTCTCCAGATACCCCTGTCCTGGAATGCCGGCTGGAAAACTATTAATATTGTATTATATAGTATGCCCGTGGCGGCGGCGCTGTACGGAATGTTTGCAAGATCGGCTCCGGGAAACAACCCGGCAGGTGGCGCGCGCGCATGGGGGATCGCCGTTTTCCTGGTCGTATGGGTCGTGGGTGCGCCTTTCCTGCTGGCATCGCTGAGGCATCGCGCCCTTGAAACGGCGTTCGAGCTTCACGATTTCCCCCGAGACCAGGTTCCGGCTTGGATATTCGTGGACCGTCCCGGTTGCCCGTTTCGGGTCTCCATGTCGGTCGGATACGATGGTCGGGGTGGGAACAACTGGTTTATGTATCCGCTTTTGGGAAGCAGACTCCAAAATTCCGTTTTCTACACGCCGATCACAGCGTCCGGAGAGATCGTCGACGCCTTTTTGAAGGCGCCCGAAGACGTCCTGCGTTGCGGCGATCGCGCTGCTTGGCTTACCCGGCTTCGAGAGAAGGCGGACTACCTCATCCTTTTCCATCCGTTTCCTCCCGAAGCGGCATGGGCCGCTGAAATGCCCGAAGACCTGCTGCCGGTCGTTTCAAAGGAGCGCGTGCGCATCTACAAGGTTTGCCGCTCCTCCTGAGTGAGTCGTTCTGACTTCCCGTCGTTGGATATGAAAAGCCACCCATGAGAAATTCCATGGGTGGTTGTGACGATCACCCTCAGGGTTCGGACATGAAGGGGTATTCGAAGGTGCGGGGAGGGGTGAGGGTTTCCTTCACGGTGCGCGGGGAAACCCAGCGGAGAAGGTTGAGGGGGCTGCCGGCCTTGTCGTTGGTGCCGCTGGAGCGGCTGCCGCCGAAGGGTTGCTGGCCGACGACGGCGCCGGTGGGCTTGTCGTTGATGTAGAAGTTGCCGGCGGCATACCGCAACCGGCCCGAGACGGAGTCGAGGAGGGTGCGGTCTTTGCCGAACACGGCGCCGGTGAGGGCGTAGGGGCTCGTGGTGTCGACGAGGGCGACCGCTTCGTCGAGTTTCGCGTCGTCGTAGACGTAGACCGTCAGCACCGGGCCGAAGATCTCCTCGGCCATCAGCTTGAATGTGGGGTTCGTCGTCTCGATGACGGTCGGCTGGACGAACCAGCCTTTCGATTTGTCGCAGGTGCCGCCGAAGACGATCTTCGCTTCGGCCGAACTGCGCGCGAAATCGATATAGCTTGCGATATTTTTGAACGAGGCTTCGTCGATGACCGCGCCGAGGTAGTTGGTGAAATCGGCGACATCGCCGACCTTGATCTTCGCGAGCATCCCGCCCATCATCTCTTTGACCTTCGGCCACAGGGATGCCGGGAGGTAGGCGCGGCTCGCGGCCGAGCATTTCTGGCCCTGGTATTCGAAGGCTCCGCGAACCAGCGCGACCGCGAGCGGCACGGGGTCCGCGTCGGGGCAGGCGAAGACGAAGTCCTTGCCGCCGGTTTCCCCGACGAGCCGCGGGTAGTTGCGGTACACGCCCTTCGCCTGGTTCTCGCCGATCAGCCGCCACATCTCGTTGAACGTCGAGGTCGAGCCGGTGAAGTGCAGGCCGGCGAACGCGGGGTGCTTGAACACGATATCGCCGATCGTCGAGCCGCGCGACGGCACGAAGTTGATGACGCCCGCCGGCAGCCCGGCCTCCTCGAGGAGGCGCATCAGGTGGTAGTTGCTCAGCACGGCCGTGCCGGCCGGTTTCCAGACGACGACATTGCCGGCCATCGCTGGAGCGGTGGGAAGATTCCCGCCAATCGCCGTGAAGTTGAACGGCGTGACGGCGAAGACGAACCCCTCGAGCGGCCGGTATTCCGTCCGGTTCCAGGCGTCCGGGGTGCGCGAGACGGGGGGCTGGTCGGCGAAGATGCCGTCCCAGAAATGGACGTTGAACCGCAGGAAGTCGATCATCTCGCAGGCCGAGTCGATCTCGGCCTGGTGCGCCGTCTTGCTCTGGCCGAGCATCGTCGCCGCATTCAATACCATTCGATATGGTCCGGCCAGCAGTTCCGCCGCCTTCTGGAAGATCGCCGCCCGCTCGGCCCAGGGAAGGGCCGCCCAGTCGGCTGCCGCGTCGAGCGCCGCGCGGATGGCGAGTTTCACATCTTCGGGGCCCGCCTGATGATACCGCGCGAGGACGAGATCGTGCCGGTGGGGGGCCCGGATCTCGACGAGTTTTCCCGTGCGGATCTCCCTGCCGCCAATTAGCAGAGGGATCTCGATCGGCTGCTGCGACTGCCTCGCGAGCTCCGCCTTGAGGGCCTGCCTGGGCTCGGTGCCGGGGGCGTAGGAAAAGCCGGGTTCGTTCGCCGGCCGGGAACACTGCGTGTGAAGGTTGAGCAAGGGCATGGTCGTGGTCGCTCCTGTTGGGTGGATGAATCGATGCCCGAATCATGCCAGAGGCGAATCATGATGAAAAGTGAATAGTATTTATTGTTTTCATGAATGATATTCATGATATTTGCACACGGGGCGCGCGGTCGGGGACCACGGACTTGCCAGATGCGCTCTCTGAATATTATGCCGGCACGCCGGTGTGGACGCGGTTTCGTCGAATATGGGGCGGGCTCCTCACAGGGGCCGGACGTGAAAGGGAATGGGACGGTTGCGGCCGGCTGGCGGGCCTGTTCGTCTTCAAGAAAATCGTCATAGACGTGATCGTCGAGCTCTTGAAAAGCCGATAAAAACCGACATGCTGATTTCGCATGGGGTCATGTAGTACCATTCCCGCGATGAACCTGCTTCTGGAATTTCTCCAACGCCTGTCCGTGATCCATCGCCCGAAGGTCATGGAGTTTCTCAAATACGTCGGGCCGGGGCTTCTCGTCACGGTCGGCTTTATCGACCCCGGCAACTGGGCGTCGAATCTCGCCGCCGGCTCGCAGTTCGGTTACACCCTGCTCTGGATGGTCAGCCTCAGCACGGTCATGCTGATCATTCTCCAGCACAACGTGGCCCACCTCGGCATCGTCACCGGCCTCTGCCTGTCGGAAGCCGCGACAAAGCATTTTCCCCGGCCGGTCAGCCGGCTGGTGCTCGGCACCGCCGTTCTCGCCTCCATCGCCACGGCTCTGGCCGAGATTCTCGGCGCGGCGATCGGCCTCCGGATGCTGTCCGGCCTGCCGATCGCCATCGGGTGCGTCCTTTCCGCCGCGTTCGTGCTGTACATGCTGCTCAGCAACTCGTACCGGCGTCTCGAAAAATGGATCATCGGCTTCGTGTCCCTGATAGGCCTCTCGTTTCTCATCGAGCTGGGAATGGTGCAGATCGACTGGGCCGCGAGCGCCGCCGCCTGGGTCAGCCCCACGCTTCCGCCCGGCAGCCTGATGATCGTCATGAGCGTGCTCGGCGCCGTCGTCATGCCGCACAATATCTTTCTCCATTCCGAAGTCATCCAGAGTCGCCAGTGGAACCTCGAGGATGAAACGACGATCCGGCATCAGCTCAGATACGAATTTCTCGACACGCTGTTCTCGATGATGGTCGGATGGGCCATCAACAGCTCGATGATCATCATGGCCGCGGCGGCGTTTCACGCTTCGGGAACGGTCGTGAACGAACTCGAGGAGGCCCGTCGTCTCCTCGAACCGCTTCTCGGAAACGGCGCGGCGGTGATTTTCGCCATCGCCCTGCTGATGAGCGGCCTTTCCTCTTCCGTCACCGCCGGAATGGCCGGCGGAACTATATTCGCTGGTATATTTAGTGAACCATACAATACCGAAGACGGGCATACGAAAGCCGGCATCGCCATTACGATCGCCGGCGCCCTGATCGCCATCGCCTTCGTTGGCGATCCCTTCCGCGGGCTGGTGGTGTCGCAGATGCTGCTCAGCATCCAGCTGCCGCTCACGATCGTTTCCCAGATCGTCCTGACATCGTCGCCGGCCGTCATGGGAGTCCATGCCAACGACACGGTGGAAAAACTGATGCTGTGGATTGTTGCCGCGGTCGTCATCGTGCTCAACATCCTGCTTCTGCGTTCCATTATGTTCGGGGGATGAATGCGGAGACGAGCCGGGCCGATACCGGCGAGCCTTGAAGGAGATCATGATTCGATGCACGAGCAGGAGCCGTTCGATCTGCAGCAGTTGTACGTGTTCCATGTCGCGGCGGGGTCGCGCACCTTCACGGAGGCGGCCGAGCGCCTGCACATCAGCCAGTCGGCGGTGAGCCACGCGATCCGGAAGCTCGAAAAGAGCGCCGGGGCGAGCCTGTTCGCCAGGAACCGGCCGCCGGTGCGCCTGACCGGCCCGGGCCGTCTGCTCGCGGAAACGTGCGGCCGAATCTTCACCGACCTGCGCCGCTGCCGGGAGGCGATGCTGCGGAGCGACGCGAAAACACTCGTCGGCAGGCTGAAGGTGGGGGCGACCGTCGAGTTCGGAAACAGCGTCCTGGCCCGCGGCGTGGCGCCGTTCCTGGAGAAACACCCCATGATCGAGATGGGGTTCACGTTCAGCCACGACCTGCTGCGGCCCCTTCTGGCCGATGAACTCGACCTGATCATCGACTGCCAGGTCCATGCCCGGGAGGAACTTGCCCGCAAGCCTCTGTTTCGCGAACAGTACCTGCTGGTGGCCGCCCCGGCCCTGGTCGACAGGCTCCGCATCAGGCGGCTCCACGATCTGAACCGGGCGGTCTGGCTGACGCTCGACTCGGGCGGCGACTGGTGGCAGCGATTCCTGGCCCAGTTGCCGTCGACGACCGAACTGACCCCCGACAGGATGCTTCCGGTGAATCACCTGAGGGGCCTCATCAACCTGGCTTCTTCCGGTGCCGGTGTCGCCCTGGTTCCGGCATACTGCGTGCAGAATGAACTGCAGAGCGGAAGCCTGAAACGGATTTTCCCGAATGTCCGGATTCGCGAGGACAAGTTCTTTCTGTACTGTCTCAAGGACCGACTGACCGACCCGAATATCGTTGCATTCACGAAATTCGCCAGACGCCTTCATCTGACGCCCCGATAGCCGCCCCGATGCCCGCGCTGCCCTGGCCATACGGCATGCTTTTGGGAGATGCCACCCGTGAAGGGGGGGGGGGGGGGGGGGCCCCCCCCCCCGGGGGGGGGGGGGGGGGGGGGCGGTCACCGCCCCCCGGGGGAAGGCGGGTATAATTCAGACAGAGAAGATCCAGTGTGGCCCGGAGACGTGATGAAAGGGATTGCGAACAGGCAGAATGCCCTTCTTGGTCGGAAGCAGATGGTTCGGGCTCCCCGGCCGGCCAGTCACCCGTTGCGCGGCGGGCCTGAGCGGCCTTCCGCCCGGTTCCCGGGGCAGCCGCAGCAGACGTCGCAGATCAAGCCGCCGAAAAAGCCTGAGTCGGGTTCCTGAAACGGAGGCGATGGCGCATGACCAGCCGGTGCCGGTCGTTCGAGCCGCGAGTGGCGCGGCGTGAATCTTTAAAAATATCAAGATATTATATAGCTATATATATTATTGCTGCGGCCATTTTCTGCGCTTCGGCGCCAGCCCGGGCCGCCGTAACGGGCGTGACCTGCACGATCACCGCACCGGACGACCTGGGAAAGGGATACAACGCCGGCCAGAAGATCACCCTGCATGCCGCCTGGACAGGCGACACCCCGCCGTTCGGCGCGACGTTCAAGACCGGCGGCTCCGGGATCGGAACCGTGAACACGTCGGAGACGCAGGCGGATTTCACGCTTTCGGCCGCCGCGCTCGGCGAGGGAGACAACAATTTCACGGTTTCCGTGATCGAGACGGCCGTGCCGAACTCGCCGGGATCGCCCGATGCTCCGGCCAACCGGCCGGTGAGGATCGACCGGACGGCGCCCGTTCTGACGCTTTCCGTCGTGTCGGGCGCGGTCGTGTCGCCCCAGGCGGGGCACAACGAGGTCGTGGTGCAGTTGTCGAGCGGCGAAGCCCTCGGTGAGACTCCGAAATTTTCGATTTTGCCGGGAGCGTGGGGCTCGCCGGTTCCCGAAACGCCGGAAACGGCTCCCTATACGAGCGGTCGATACAAGATCACCGTTCCCGCCGGCACGACTCCAGGCGTCTATACGATTCGCGTCTCCGGAAAAGACGCGACCGAGCCGGCCGCGACGCGAAACGAGGGTTCGGCGCAGACGGCGTTCACGGTCGACGCTGCCGCGGATGGGATCGTCGAGATCAACACGAGCGTGCCCGTCTCGCCGAGCCGCTCCGAATCGCTGACGCTCCAGGGGACACTGCCCGTCGAGTCTCAGCCCCAGAAGATCGAGGTGCTGGACGGTTCGACGGTTGTCGGAACCGCGCAACTCGCCGCCGGCGCCGACACCTGGTCCGTCGCGCTCGCCCCGGTCGCGGAAGGCACGCACCAATACACGGCCCGCCGGGTCGATCCGCTCGGCAACGTGTCGGCCCCCGGAGCGCCGTTCACGGTGGTCGTCGACCGGACGGCGCCCGGGCGGCCCGTCATCGATTCCCCGAAAACCCCGGTGAACACCACGCATGTTCGCATCACCGGTCGCGGTGCGACGGACGCCCCGCACGACAGCGGCCCCGTGAAGATCACGCTCCGCCGCGAAAGCACGCTCATCGGCTCGGGAACCGCGAACGCCGACGGAACCTTCACGATCGATAACGTGAAGCTCGAGCCGGGCTCGAACCTCATCCTGGCGCAGGCCGCCGACACCACCTGGGACTCCTCCGGTTCGAGCGCCGGCAACTCGAGCGAGTTTTCGGCCGCCGTCACGATCGTGCTCGACCAGACCGCTCCCGTGGTTGTGCCGGGCGGCGTGGTCGTTTCTTCCCCCGCGCTGGCCGTTGCGCCGGTCGTTTCCCCCGGCATCGACCTGATGCAATCGAACGTGCAGGATACTCCTCCGGAGCTTGCGGCAGGCGGCGTCGCGGCTGATTCCCGGCAGGGCGGCGTTCCCCCTTCCCGGTTCATCCCGCCGCTTCCCGGGGATGGCGCCGACCATCGACTCCTTCTGCCGCTTGCCGCGATTTCAGACCGTTCGCCCGACCGGGTGAGCGTGTGGCTGAGCTACAGGCGTTTCGACGAATCGCCCACGACCTCGCACCTGTGCGCGCTCACGCTCGGCGGGCGGGGTTTCGAAACCTCGCTGCCGGCTCCCGGATCGGGGCTGTTTTACAGGTTTCAGCTGGTCGATCCCGCCGGGAACGTCTCGTGGCTTCCCGCGACGGGCGAGTTCTGCCATCGGCCGGTCCGATCGGAACTCCTCCGGTGCGTGGAACAGGCCCGGGCGTGGGAGATGTCAACGGAGGCGGACGAGTGGCCGGTATCCGCCCTCGGGCTCCCTCCCCGGGAACGCCTGGCGGCGTATCGTGCCGTCGAGGCGCCGGCGACGCTGCAGTCCGCCATCGCCGCCCTCATCGATGCTCTTCCGGAGGCGACGAAACCTCGCCTGATGCTTCCGGCGGCCGGCGCGTCGGTCGTCGGCGATGCCTCGTGGAAAGCGGATCTCGAGGCGGTGAAATGCGGGAACGCCGACGACCTGCCCGCGGCCAGGGCGGAACTCCTGATACGGGACATTCTCGACGGGAATATATCAGACGATATGTTGCCTTCGCCCGAAGACGTCGCCGGTTCCGGCGCGGCAAAGCGGATTGCGGAGGCGATCCGGTTTAGGCGCCTTCATGGGCCGGCAGCAGGAGACTGAAACTGTCCCGCCGGTGAAAATCGGGCTCCGGCCCCGTGTGCGACAGAGCCCAGTAGGTCGTCGTCCCGTTCCGCATCAGGATGACAGCGGTGAGGCCGATCGAGACGGGGTGCCGGTCGCGGACCAGGCTCGAAATCTCGAGCTCGAGCGAAAGGCTGAAACGTTCTGAGGTCCGCTCCGTCGCAAACGGAAGTTCCCGCAGGAGCGGCTCGTTCCGCATGCCTTTTCTGTACCCGTCGAACCGATACGCGTTCCAGTGGTGCGAAGGCGAGAGGTTGAACTCGAGGTAGGCGTCGGAATCGGGGATTCCCAGGAACATCTCGAAGCACGTCGCCTCCCAGAGCTTGTCGCGCCGTTCGGGAGCGCCGACGGGCGGGGCGATGTCGATATCGCCGACGTTGCCGGTCACCTCGAAGCGGACCGCCAGAGCTTCGGACTGACGCAAAACGGTGCCGGATACCGAGATTCCCGACGTCCCCGCGCTTCCGGGAAACGGCGCGAGGCGGAAGGGGCGCGTCGGTGTCGTCATGCGCAGGAACGGACGATCTCGGCGATCTCGCCCAGCTGCTCCTCGACGCTCTCGCAGAGCCGGAACTGGACGAGAGCGCGATGCAGGTTGTGGCCGGGATAGGTCGCCTTGAAATATATATCGCCATGTATATGATCTGTCAGGAATCGCAGGCCGAGCTCGAACGCGATCAGCCGCGCGGAGTCGGCGATGAACGCCACGTCGTCGTCGGTCAGAAAGCGGCGCGCCTCGCCGAGATACCCCCGGAGGATCTCGCGGGCCATCGCCGTGTCGAACCGCACCAGTTCCCAGTCTTCGGTTTCTTCGCCGAGCGGGTTGCAGCCGGACCGCAGGCAGTCGCCGATGTCGTACTGCACGAGGCCGGGCTTGACCGTGTCGAGGTCGATCATGCTCACCGCCCGGCCGCTCGTCTCGTCCAGCATGATGTTGTTCACCTTGGGATCGCCGTGGATCGGCCGCAGGGACAACCTGCCGCCGGCCCTGGCCTTTTCGAGAACTCCGGCGAATTCGCGCCGCGTCTCGACGAACCGGACCGCGTGGGAGAAGCCGGCGAAATCCATGCGCCGCCCCGTCGCGAGGGCCTTGTCGAACTGGTCCAGGTAGCGGGGCGTGACGTGGAACCCTTCGAGCGTGTCGGAAAGGTCGGCGCAGGGCAGGTCGCTGACGAGCGCATGAAAGATTCCGAGGGCCGTTCCGATCTCGCGGGCGTGTTCCGGGGTCTTCAGAATGTCGTGGGCGACGGCGTGTCCGACGAAGCTCAGCGCGCGCCAGCACGCCCCCTCCTCGTCAAAAAACGCGTCTTCGCCGCGCAGGGTCGGGACGATTTCGGGAACGACCCAGCGGCGGTTCGCGGAAAGCGGCTCGGCCTCGAGCCTGCGTGCTGCGTGGGCGGTGAAGACGCGGATATTTTTCATGACCAGGTCGGGCCTGGGAAACACATGCGAGTTGATCCGCTGAAGGATGAACCGCTCCGTCTCGGGAGCGCCGCAGACGACGAGGAAGGTGCGGTTGATGTTGCCGGCGCCGTAGGGACGGACATCGGCGATCGTATCGGCAGGGCGGAACTTGCCGGCGATGCGGAAAAGATCGTTCATGGTCACGAGGGGCTCCCGCGTTTCGAGGATTGGCCCGGAACGGTCCAGGCGAGACGGACGTCGCGGCGGCGGATGCCGCGCAGAAGCCAGAGAAGCGAGCCCGAGGCCAGGCTCAGGCGCCACGGGGGAGCCGTGACGATATTGCTCACGCCTCGGGCCTCGTTGAGCGAGATCGTTTCGTCTCTCAGCGGCCAGCGAACGCCGTCCGAAACGATGCCCGCCACCGCCGGCGCGAGAGCCAGAAGCGCCGCCGGCGTTCCGGCGGGCAGGTCGATCTCGAGCGAGCCGGGGCCCATCACGCCGCCGCAGCCGTCCGGCAGATCGAACGTGAAGAGGCCCTTGCCGGTCTGGCCGCCCAGCACGAGCAGGTTGGCGAGCGACATGTCGGTGCGCCCTCCGGTCATGCCGACGAGATGCACCTCGTCTTCCGGCGCGCTGTCCAGGACGTTCAGGGCCAGCTCGAAATCGGTCGCGTCCTTGTCGGCCGGTGAGCGGTGGAAGAGGGCGCCGGCGGCCTCGTGAAACGCCGAGGCTTCGGGGGTGATCGAGTCGCCGTCGCCGACGACGGTCCGAGCAGCCACGTTCCACGAACGCAGGACGTTCCCGCCGCCGTCCACCGCTACGACATCGTCCCACGGGCCTTCCGGCATGCCGGTGGTGCCCGCATCGCGAGCCTGGTGAGCCCGGGGGTCGTCCGGTCCGCCGAGAACGACGAGGTGGCGGCGAAAAGGTGAAGAGTTCGACATGCCTTCATCACTACCATTTGAAAACCTCGGTCGGCAATGCCCGGGTGCGTGAAATATTCAGGAGGAAAGGGGGGAATTCATTGATGAGGGGGGGAGAATCTGGTAATATGCGGCTCGGTAAGATATTCGAGCGGGAGGGTAGAATGGTTTTCCATGTTTCGACGGTCGAGGGATGTCAGGTCATCGCTGTCCCCGACGATATTACGGGCGACCACGGGATGGAGCTGGCGGCCGCGATCAGGCAGCAGCTCGAGGCCGACCACAAAATCATCATCCTCGACTTCAAGAAGGCTGCGATCATCGACAGCATGGGCATCAGCGGCATCGTCGCGAACGTCTCCCTGCTCAAGACCAAGGGCGGAAAGCTCATCCTCGCCGGCTGCAACCCGACGATCAAGAAGGTGTTCCAGCTCGTCGGCTTCGAACGGCATTTCCCGATCGTGGAAACGGTCGCGGACGCCGTCAGGCTTCCGAAGTAGTGGATATATAACGATATGTATGCATTGAAAGGGTTTTCCGATTCCGATTTCGACATTCTTCGCAGGTATCTGACCCACCGGGAAGCCGCCAAAAACGAGGTCATCATCAAGATGGACTCGCCGGCGGACCGCCTGTTCATCGTGGAGACGGGCGCCGTCAAGATCGTACAGCGGCCGACGATCGACTCGGCTGACGACGTGACGCTCGGCGTCATCAAGGACGGCGGCTTCTTCGGCGAAGAGGCGCTGCTCCGGGAAAACCAGATCTACATGAGCACCGCGGTCGCCGTCGAACACTCCCTGCTCCTGGTCATGAACCGGGAGGGCCTCCAGAAGCTCATGGTCGAGTCGATCTCGGTCGGAACGAAGCTGCTTCTCGCTCTGTCGCGAACCTACCGCGAGGCGCTCTCGACGCCCGACATCATGGGCAAGGTGATCACCTTCTACGCGCCGAAGGGCGGCATGGGCTGCACCACGCTCGCCGTGAACACCGCCGTTCTTCTCGCGCGAACGGGGAAGCGCGTCGTCTTCCTCGACTGGGACATGCAGTTCGGCAACGCGAGCCTGTTCGTCGGCGCTCCCGCGGCTCTGAACGTCGGCCGGCTGATCCAGAAGGAGGAGCGGCTGGTCTACGACCGGATCAAGGGGTTCATGACGCGGCGTCACGAGATCGATTTCCTGTTCTGCCCCGAACTCCCCCAGGAAGCGGAAATCATCTCTCGGACGGCGCTCAACCAGATTCTTCTGGTGCTCGGCAAACAGTATGATTACGTCGTCATCGACACGCGCGCCGAGATCGACGACCAGACTCTCCTCGCCTGGGACATGGCAGACCTCATCGTCCTGGCCACCCTCGGCGATATTGCCGGCATCACGCGCATGCACCGCCTTTTCCGGGTCATGAGCCGCCTGAACTATCACAGGGACAAGTTTGCCGTCCTGGTCAACAAGTATCGGGAGGGCCAGCAGGCGTTTCTGGACGAGTTCAGGAAGCTTTCGGTCGGTTACGTCGATACGGTTGCGTTCGACCTGGCCGGCGTGCCCGAGGCCGAACTGGCGGGCCTGCCGCTCGTGGAGCGCTCCCCCGACTCGCCAGCCGGCGCCGACATCGCGCGGTTCGTCAGTCAGCTGACCGGCGACGAACATGTCGCCAAGTCGCGAAAGGGCGGCATCTTCTCCCGTCTCAAGTCGCTGTTCACCTGAGACCCGCCGCCAAGCTGTATGCCCGAGGTGGCGCGCCCTGCCGACGGTCCCGCAATCATCGCCCTCGAGCGGGAGCTTTTCCCCTCGGTCGACGTGTTCAAGCCGGCGCAGATCGGTCGTCTTCTCCGTTCCCCGACGTGCAGATGCCTCGTGGTTCGTGCTGACGACGGGACGATCCGCGCCGAGATCGTCGGCCTGCTCCGCCGCTTCCGGGGCGCGCCGTCCGGCCGGATCTACAAGATCGCCGTCCATCGAAGTCTCCAGGGAACCGGCGCCGCCGGGCTTCTTCTTGCCGCCATGGAAGAACTCTTCCGCCGGGAAGGAATGCGGGCGGTCTGCGCCGAGGCCCGCGTGGGAAACGCCGCCTCGATCCGCTTCTTCGAAAAGCACGGCTACCGGTCGACGAAGCTCCTGCCGCGGTATTACCCCGACGGAGAGGACGGCCGAAAACTTTGGAAAGTGCTCGATATATAAATATCGAGATATAAATTCGCGTCCGCGGGGTTTCGCGGGCGCCTCGATGAGGGGAAAACGTGAAATTCCATTTTCATCCGCTGGTCATGATTTTTTCGATGGTCCTGGTTGTTGCCGTTCTGACCTGGGTGATTCCGGGCGGAGAGTATCAGCGGCAGGTCGTCAACGGAAAGACCCTCGTCATGCCGAATTCGTTCAAGACGATCGAGGGGCGTCCGCAAGGGCTGGGAGCGGTCATGACCGCTCCGGTCAAGGGGTTCACCAAGGCCTCGGAGATCATCGTGTTCCTGTTCGTGATCGGCGGGGCCTTCATGGTGATCCAGAAGACCGGCGCCATCAATGCCTGCCTCGAGCGGGTAGCCGAGATCTTCGCCCGGCGGCCGGCCCTGCAGAAATTCTTCATCCCGGTGACGATGACCCTGTTCTCTCTCGGCGGCTCCATCTTCGGCATGTGCGAAGAGACCATGCCCTTCATCCTGATCTTCATTCCGCTCGCCATCTCCCTGGGATACGATTCCCTGGTCGGAACCGCCATTCCCTTTCTCGGGGCGGCGGCGGGATTCGCCGGCTCCACCCTCAATCCGTTCACCGTCGGCGTTGCGCTCAAAATCTGCGAAATGCCGTACGACACGGGGCTGGGGTATCGGGTCTTCATCTGGCTGGTGAGCACGATCGGGGTGGTGGGATTCGTGATGTGGTATGGGGCACGCATCAGGCGGGATCCGACGCTCAGCCCGGTGTACGAGCTCGATCGCGCGAGGCAGACCTCCGCCGCGGCAACGGGAGCCGCCGGGGAAATCCCCTCCGGTGTCACCCGCGCCCATCTTCTGGTCATGGCCTCGTTCGTCCTGACGATGGTCGCCCTGGTCGTGGGAATCCTCAAATACGAGTGGTTCATCGTCGAGATCGCCGGACTGTTTTTCGCGCTCGGCATTCTGTCCGGGCTGATCAGCGGCATGTCGCCCTCCGCCATCGCCGACGCCTTCAAGGAAGGGGCCCGGGACATGGTCGGCGTGGCCCTGATCATCGCTACGGCCAAATCCCTGCTGGTCATCGCCGAGGACGGCAAGATCATCGACACCATGCTGTTCCACATGGGGAACGCGATTTCGGGCCTGCCGAAGATTCTCGCTGCCCAGGGAATGTTCATCACCCAGGGCATTCTGAACTTCTTCATTCACTCAGGAAGCGGGCAGGCGGCCTTGACGATGCCGGTGATGGGGCCTCTCGCCGACGTCCTGCAGATGACGCGATTCACGGCCGTCCTCGCCTTCCAGTTCGGGGAAGGCTGGATCAATCCCATTCTTCCGACGTCGGGCGTGACGATGGGCATCCTGGGCCTGGCGGGAATCCCCTACGAGACCTGGTTGCGATGGCTGATTCCCCTTCAGATCGTCTTTTTCGTCATCGCCCTCCTGCTGCTGATTCCCCCGGTGGTGTTCAACTGGTGAAACGGTCGGCAGGCGCCATGCGGGAGGTCCGTCTCCGCGGCTTCTGGGCCTCGCCGACGGCGTTCACGATCGAGGAGATGGCGCTCGACATCGACCGGCAACCGATATCCGCTGCCGCTTCCCCCGAGGTTTCGGACGCTCTCGATCTTCTCCGGGCACGCGAAACCCGCTTCCGCCCGCCCCGTCCGACGAAGGGAGTCCCGACGTCGGGAAAGTCCGGAAATGGCCCTGACGGTCGAAAAAAACAGGAGAGAAAGCCATGATCACGGTTATCAGGAACGGAGAGGTCCATGCGCCCCGGTATCTTGGACGGAAAGACATCCTCGTCGGGGGAGGGAAGATTCTCGGCGTGGCCGATTCCTGCTCCTTCCCGAAGGACGTGGATTTCCTCGAGACGATCGATGCCGAAGGGAAGCTGGTCGTTCCCGGATTCATCGATTCCCACGTCCATATCTGCGGCGGGGGCGGAGAAGGCGGGTTCAAGACCCGGACGCCGGAGATCGGGCTCACGGACATGACCTGCGCCGGCGTGACAACCGTCGTCGGCTGTCTCGGCACCGACGGGATCGCCCGCTCGATGAAGAGCCTCGTCGCCAAGGCCCGCGCCCTCGAGGAGGAAGGGGTGACCGCCTTCATTTACACGGGGTCATACCAGGTTCCCGTGCGAACCATCTGCGGGAGCATCGAAGACGATCTCATCCTGATCGACAAAGTGATCGGGGTGGGTGAGATCGCGATGTCGGACCATCGCTCGTCCCAGCCGACCGTCTCCGAGATCGCGAAGATCGCGGCCGCGGCGAGAGTCGGAGGTCTTCTGGCGGGCAAGGCGGGGATCGTGAACATTCACCTGGGCGACGGCAAGCGGATGTTGAGCTTTTTGGAAGAGATCGCGGCAACGACGGAAATTCCGTTGTCCCAGTTCGTCCCGACCCATATCGGCCGCAACCCCGAGCTGTTCAGGAGCGGGATCGAATACGCCCGCAGAGGCGGCTATGTCGATTTCACCACAAGCACAACGAAGGAATTCCTGGACGAGGGGGAAATCAAGTGCAGCCGGGCCCTCGGAACCATCCTCGCCGAGGGGGTTCCGCCCGATCGGATCACCTTCTCCTCCGACGGGCAGGGAAGCCTGCCGCTGTTCGGGCCAGACGGGAAACTGCGGGGGCTGACGGTCGGCACCTGCGCCTCGCTGTTCCCGGAAGTTCGGGATGCCGTGGTTCAGGAAGGAGTCGATCTTTCGACAGCTCTGCGAGTGATCACGTCAAATCCGGCCGAGATCCTGAAACTGCGCGGCAAGGGCTGTATCAAGGCCGGGAACGATGCCGATCTCGTCCTGCTTCGGAAGGATGACCTCGCGATCGATACCGTCATGGCCAACGGCCGGGTGATGGTTCGCGACGGGAAAGCCGTGGTGCACGGGACCTTCATCTCCTGATCGGAGTCACCCTCGATGCGAGCATTGCCGTCAGGCACCCTTCCCCGGAGTCACCAGCCGAAGAATCGCCAGAGTGCCGCCAGGGTGCCCAGAATCCACGGTAGGAACAGGAAAATTCCACAACCGGCAACGACCTCCGCCAGCGGATCCTCGCCCGCTTCGAGGTGATTTCGATACCAGATTGCGGTCGACACCGAGATTCATCTCTGTTGCCGGCTCCATCACTCGGGAAGGTCGGGATTGATCCGTTTCCACCAGATTCCATGATAGGAAGGCTTGCGAAACTCGACGAGAAACAGCACGACGGACAGGAGAAGCCCGCCGGCAAACACCGGCGGCCAGCTGATCCAGTCCATGACCGCGGCCCCGGCGGCCGCAAGAAAACAAAACGTCCACAGAAGTTCCGAGCGCCGGGCAATTCGGAACACGTTGCAGAAAAAGAAAAAATTGCCGACGACGAAGCCGGGGATCAGCGCGAACCAGGATCCCGACCCGGCCATCGCCGCCGTCGCGGAAATCCCTGCCGCCAGGACGAGCGCGTCAGAGAGCGATATCCGGAACCCGGGCTGGAAACCGGCCTGGAAACCGGCCTCAGGTTGCGCCATCGAACGGGCCCTGTCTATTCCCAGCGGACCTGCACGGACGGGAGCTTGCCGAGGGATTCCTGCATCTTTTCGGGCGAGAAGCCGGCGTCGGCGAGGTTCCCGGCGATCATGTCGGCGTACGAGCCCAGGTCGAAGAAACCGTGGCCGCTGAGGCAGAACAGGATCGTCATCGGCTTCTCGGTGTCCTTGCACGAGAGGGCCATGTCGATCGCGGCCTTGACGGCGTGAGCGCTCTCGGGAGCCGGGATGATGCCCTCGTGGTGGGCGAACGTCTTGGCGGCCTCGAAGATGGCCAACTGCTCGAGTGCCTTCGCCTCGATCAGCCCCTCGCTGTAGAGGTGCGACACCAGCGGCGAGACCCCGTGGTAGCGCAGGCCGCCGGCATGGAGCTGGGACGGCATGAACGAGTGGCCGAGCGTATACATCATCAGGAGCGGCGTGAGGCCGGCCACGTCGCCGCGATCGTAGCGGAACTCGCCCTTGGTCAGGGTGGGGCAGGAGGTCGGCTCGACCGCGATCGCGCGCACGTTCTTTCCCGCCGTGAACTTGTCGTGCAGGAAGGGGAAGGCGATGCCGCCGAAGTTGCTGCCGCCGCCGCAGCAGGCGATGACGACGTCGGGGTATTCCTTCATGTCCATCATCTGCTGGCGGGCCTCGATGCCGATCACGCTCTGGTGCATCAGCACGTGGTTCATGACCGAGCCGAGCGCGTAGTTCGTGTCGTCGCGGCCGGTCGCGTCCTCGACCGCCTCGGAAATCGCGATGCCGAGGCTGCCGGGACAGTCGGGGTCGACGCCGAGTTCGGCGCGGCCCGCGTTCGTCATCTCGGAGGGACTCGGATACACGTTCGCGCCCCACATCTCCATCGCGACCTTGCGGTACGGCTTCTGGGCGACGCTCGAACGGACCATGTAGACGGCCACGTCGAGGCCGAAGATCGAGCCCGCGTGCGCCAGCGACGTTCCCCACTGGCCCGCGCCCGACTCGGTGGCGAGGCGCTTCATGCCGGCCTGCTTGTTGTAATACGCCTGAGGAACGGCCGTGTTCGACTTGTGGCTGCCGGCCGGCGAAACGCCCTCATACTTGAAGAAAATCTTCGCAGGGGTGCCGAGCGCCTGTTCGAGTCTGCGCGCGCGCCGAAGCGGGGTGGGGCGCCACATCGAGAGGATGTCCCGGACCTCTTCGGGAATCGCGATCAGCGGCTCTTTCGATGCCTCCTGTTCGATCAGGGACGGCGGGAACATCGGCGCCAGGTCCTGCGGCGTGACCGGCTGATGCGTCGCGGGATGCAGGGGAACGGCCGGCGGCTTCGGCATATCCGGAACGATATTGTACCAGTGGGTCGGAACTCCGTTCGAACCGATGAGCTTGTCGAATTCGGCCATATGCTTCCTCTCGAGTGATGGGATTTCCTTTGTTCTAGCATAGATCCGACCCTTGCCGCAAACAAAAGAACCCGAGAAAAGAAAACGCCGCGGGGTGTCCGCGGCGCGATTGGAGGCAACGAATGAACGATCCGATTCCTCAGGCAGAGGTATCGAGTTTGGAAGTCCCGGCGGCCGTTTCCGGCTGCTCGGCGTTGAAGTCGAAGCGGCTGAACACCGAGGTCGTCTTCACGGTGGCGAGGTAATACCCGATCGGGAACTTGCCGTTCGGCATGTTGGGAAGGATCGGATACGGGGTGTCGGGGGCGGCGGGCTTCTGGATGGCCGGAGAGGCGTTCAGCTCCGCGGGCTTCGCGACCGCCGGGGTGTCCGCGACTGCGGCGGGCTGTTCTGCCGGCTTGGCCCCGCCGGACTTCGCGTCGTGGAGCGTTTCACTATAGCGACGAATATACTCGAGGAAGCTGTCGATGAACTTCCGGTAGATGTCTTCGCGGATTCCAAGCCCCTTCTGGGGGCCGACGGCCAGCTTGATCTCCGGAGAGGCGGCCTCGGCGGGTTCCGCGGTTTCGGGAACGGCGGGCGCCGTTTCTGCTTCACCGGCTTCTCCCGCGGCGTCGCCGCGGATCGCGCTGACGCCCTTGAAGAACGCCTTCGCCTGGGCCTGCATCCGGGCCTTGATCTCGTCGAAGGCCCCGCCCGCTTCGCCGTAGGTCTGCTCGAGCTCGTCGAAGAATTCGCCCGATTCCTTCAGGAAATTTTCGAGCGCGTCGGGGGAAAGTTCGGCGAGGCCGTTGACCGCGTCGAAGAACTCGTTCGCCGTCTCGTTCGAAACGTTCAGGGCCGCATCGGTTCCCTTCATGAAGTTTCCGATGGCGTCGATCTCGAGCGAAAAATTGCCCCGGAAGGTCTCGGCGACGGTGCCCGTCGTCTCGATGAACTTATCCTGGCCGCTCTGGCCCATGCGGGTCTGCACTTTCTGGGAAAGCTGGTAGAAGAGATCGAAGTGATACGAGATGCGCAGCCCGTCGGGTTTCGCCTGCCCGGCCTCATCCGTCGCTTCGGCGCTCTCGGCGGCCGGTGCGGATCCTTCGTAGATGTCGGAAACCGGGGGAGCGGCCGGAGGGGTGATTCCGGCTTCGGCGGGGCGGGGATCTCCCTGCGAAAGAGACTCTTCGAGTTGTTTGAGCAGTTCCTGGGGTGTCGGAAAACGCGATGAAATCTGCATATATGCCCTCCCTGGCTCAATGCTCGCCGAAAAATCCCTATTTCGGCTTTTCTGATTCTGTACATATCATCGGCATTTCCTGATGGATTGCTTACGGCAACGTGGAGGAAATGATCGATGTTTGATCCGATGAAACGACATTTGGTTGAATTTGCATATCTGAATGGCCATTTTTCTGAAAATATCTCTTGTTATCGACAGGTGAGACAGAAAAACATCCCGCCCTTCGGAATGCGAAGAGCGGGATGCGAGGACGAACGGGGGTTACTGCGCGGGTTGGAGTGTTTTCTGGTAGGCGTTCTGCGCTTCGTCGTATTTCGCCTTGGCGGCGTCGATACCGGTTTTGTCGGCCGGGTCGGCGGTCATCACGTTCAGATACGCCTTGTACGAGTCGATCATCGTCTGGTAAGCCGCGTCGGTAGCGGCGGCGCGCTTTGACCGGGCGATCGAATCGGCGTCGTTGCCCTTGGCGCCGGTCTGGGCGGCATGGGCGGTCGGAGACGGCCTGGACGCGTTCGCGCTGATGCGGCCGAGTTTGTCGACCATGAAGCTGATTTCCTCGGAAATGCTCTTCGCGGTCATCTTCTGGCTTTCGGTGCCGGCGAGCGGCAGCGTCGACTCGGCGGCCGGGCCGGACATCTTCACCCGCTGTTCCTTCGTGACGCGGTCGAGCTTTTCCCGGTCGACCCCGTGGGCGAGGGCGAACGCCTCGAGTTCGATCTTCACGTCGTTGAGAATCGCCATGATCTCGGTATGGATACCCCTGGAAGACTTCTCGGCGGCAGTGAGGGCGTTGTTCGACATCACCATGTACTTGCGCGCTTCGATCAACTCCTTGCTCAGCTTGGCGCCGGACAGGTTGATGTCGTGAAGGGTGACGTCGTCCGCGTCTTTGCCGGAGGCGCCGAGGGCGTCGCCGATCGTCTTCTGGACGCGCTCGAGGCTGGCCGTGGTCATCGCGGCGTTGTCGAGCGTGAGCCGGCAGGCGGTCTGGGCCTGGGCGGCTTCCTGGTTCAGACGCTGGGCGACCCGGTTCGCCCCGTCGCGGAACAGCTGGACCTCGCCGCCGGCGACGATGCCGGTCAGCTCTGCCGAGGTGGCGCGCGCATGCTGGCCGATGCGGCCGGCGACGTTATAGCCGCGGCTCGCGAGGCTCTGCACGTCGCGGGACATCGCAAGGGACTTGTCGACCTGGCTCTGGACCTGGCTGACCGGGGTGGAAATGCTGTTGGTGACGAACTTCGTGACGTTCAGAAGCTCGTTGCTGAGGCCGGTGACGCCGTCCTTGGTCGTGCCGGTGCTGATGCCGAGCGGCCCGAGCAGAAGCTGGAGCATGTTCGACATCTTGGAACCGATCGATTTGACGAGGTTCGCCGACTGCTTGGTGGTGTTGATGATCACGCTGACGGCCGCGGCGAGCGAGGCGATCGTGGCTGCCATGGCCAGAATCTGCGGCCCGTACGTGATGAGCAGGGAAACGCCGACCGCGATCTCGCCGACGAACGGATTGATGGCAGGCACGCCGGTCGGGGCCTTCGGCGTCGCTGTGACCGGAACGACCTCGCCGGCCGGAACGACTTCCGCGGCCGGAACGACCTCGCGCACCGGCACCACTTCCCCGGCGGGGGCCGGAACGACCTCGGCGGCGACCAGTTGGGCGGCGAAGGTGAACAGCAGGATCCAGCTCCAGAGACGGATGGAGCGTCTGTGCATCATGGCGGACCTCCCTGGAAGAATATGCGTGAAAAGCAGGACGGTATTTTGAAATTATACGTCCTGTCGCCGGGGAGGTGTCAACAAAACATCCGCATATGATTGCGCAGGGACAGGTTTCAAGCCTGCCCCTGCGGAAACCGCGATCAAATGGGTGAAAACTTAATACGAATTTGCGGCGCGGCCCGAGGCGAGATGGCGCTTGGACCCCTTCTTTGCCAGGCCGCCGGCGCCCTGGACGCCGGAGAGGTTGCCGTACCAGGTGTATGTCTGCGCGCCCGGGTTCAGCCCCGCATACATGTCGGGCCGGCCGTCGCCGTCGGCGTCGACGTAGATTTTGTCGGAAACGCCGTCGTAGTTCAGATCGTATTCCCACTGGTCGATGCGCCCGTCGAAGTTCCGGTCATACTGGTAATCGTCGATCATGCCGTCGAAGTTCCGGTCGGTCGCCCAGTAGTCGCCGCGCCCGTCTCCGTTGCGGTCGGCGACGATCAGATCGACGCGCCCGTCCGCGTTCCGGTCGTACCGGCCCGTGTTCGAGTTGTACTGGGTGAACCCGAACGCCGCGTCGGAACTCGTCGCCTCGGTCGGCGAGACTTCGAACCGCGCGTTGTCGGAGACGGTTCTGACGTTCTGCGCCGCGAAAGCCGCGCTTGCCAGAACGAGCAGGCCGAAGACGAACATGTGTGTTGAACGCATGACTGCACCTCCATGTAATGAACGCAAGGCAGAAATGTATAAGGATTGCCTGGTTTGGCAAGGAGATTTTTTCGTGGTACAGAAAACCGCGCCCGATTCTGCTTCGGACGCGGTTTTTGGAAAAGGCCGTCAGGCGCGTTTTTTCTTTCGGGAAGCCTCGAGCTTGTCCTTGAACAGCGTCCAGAGCCGCTGCACCTTCACCGCCGTCTTCAACCCCGCAGCCTTGATCCGGAAGAGCGGTCCCTCAAACGTCTTCGCGACGTCCGGCAGAAGGTCCGGGATCGGAAGCGACTGGGGGCACTTCTTCAGGCAGGCGCCGCATCGCACGCACTGGGAGGCGAGCGCCGGCTTCCCGAGCGCCCCGCTCATGCGGATCAGGTAGAACCCTGCCGCGCTCCGGTCCTGGAACAGGTGAAAATTGTTGTAGGCGTCAAAACAGCCGGGAATGTCGACGCCGGCGGGGCAGGGAAGACAATACTGGCAGCCCGTGCAGCCCACTTTCATCAGCCTGCGGTAGGCCGTGGCGGCTTCGCCGGCGAGGGAAAGCTCATCGGCGCTCAGCGAGCCGGGCAGGGCCGCTTCCGCGATTCGCACGTTCTCTTCGAGATGCTCGGGGAGGGTCATGCCGGACAGCACGACCGTGACTTCCGGTCTGTTCCAGACCCAGCGAAGCGCCCACTCGGCCGGACTGCGCTTCACGGCGGCGCGGTTCCAGACCGCCTGTATCTCGGAGGGCGGCGTGCGGGCGAGATTTCCCCCGCGCAGGGGCTCCATGATGACGACGCCGAGCCCTTTGGACGCGGCATACTCGAGCCCGGCCGTTCCGGCCTGGTTCTGCTCGTCGAGAATGTTGTACTGGATCTGGCAGAAATCCCAGTTCCAGGCATCGACGATCGGTTTGAAGCCTTCGCGGGAGCCGTGATACGAAAAACCCGCGAACCTGATCCGGCCGTCGCGCTTCGCCTTCTCGAGAAACTCGATGACGCCGGCCGCGCGCGCACGGGCCCAGGTGTCGGCGTTCAGGCTGTGGACGAGGTAGTAGTCGATGACGTCCGTCTGCAGATTCGCGAGCTGGGAGGAAAAGACGGCCTCCATGTCCCGTTTCGTGCTGGTCTGCCAGTGGGGGAGCTTCGTCGCGATCTTCACCTTCGAGCGCTTGCCGTCCCGCGCGAGCGCTCGTCCGAGGAACGGCTCGCTCGCCCCCATGTGGTAGGGAACCGCGGTGTCGAAGTAGGTGACGCCGCGCTCGAGAGCCATATCCACGAGCTTCAGCGCCGCCTGCTCGTCGATGCCTCGGTTCGCCGTGGGCAGCCGCATGCAGCCGAATCCCAGGATCGACAACGGTTCCTTCGTTTTCGGCATGGTTCTGTACAGCATGATGTTCGACCTCCGTCGGAGCGATCTGAGACCCCGTCAGGGGGTCCCGATGGAATATATATAGATAATAATACTATGAAACGCGATCTGGAACAGAACGCCTGGCAGCAGGCTGTCCGTGCGCCGGAACAGGGCTGCCGACATCATGCCGGTCGCCGCCGCGGGAGCCATGAACGCCGAAGGCCACAAAAGGGCCGAACCGGCTCCGCCCGCTGCGACGGCGGTAAGCCGGCCGTATCCGCTCCCGGCCAGGGCTTGGCAGAGGAAGCCCCGGAAGAACGTCTCCTGGACGACGGGAACCGCGACGAAAAAGAGGAAAAACGGAAGAGCCGCGTTTGTCGGGGAGCCGAAGAGCGCCTCGATGACGGTTCTGGCGGTTTCGGCGGCCGCGATGCCGTCCGGCCAGAATTGCCTGAGCCAGAGGGAGGCCCCGCCGCCGAAAAGGCAGCCGGCCGCGACGCCGGCGAGGGCGGCGGCCGGTCCGCACCGGCGCCAGCCGATGGCGTGCGCGGGCGCGGGGAACCGGCTGCGGGCATACTCGTAACAGAGATACGCCAGCACGGCCGTTCCGATGAGAAGGGAGAACAGCCAAGGCCAGAGCCCCTGCGCTTCCGGGGGAACGACGAGGCCCGCGATCGTCAGGATGAATCGTCTGATGCCGAGAAGGATGCCGATGCCCAGGACGGCGTCGGCGACGGCGAAGCGGGGCTGACGGAGGCCGTCCGGGTCGAGACGCCGGGCCATCGCGGCCGACGCCTTCAGGTGCAGCGACGAGGCCAGCAGAAGGAAGACGGCGAGGTTGAGGAGCGAGTCCGGCGACAGGTCCTTCGATGCGACGAGAAGACCGACCGCGAGCGGCGTGAGCAGTTTCGCCGTGAAATGCGACCGCTGCTGCAGGATTTTACCCTCGTAGCGTGCGTAGATGGCTGACATCGAGATCGTCACCCAGATCAGCGGCGGAGTGACGAAAAACGTCCAGGCGGCGATCCGGACGATCGACAGCGCCGGGATGACGAGATATATACCAATAGCTATGGCAGATGGGATGAAACAGCAGACGGCGAGCCAGCTCCAGAAAAACGTTTTGAGGGCGATGATCCGGCCCGGCGAGACCGGCAGCGTTTCGAGCAGGGAAACGGCCATGCCTTCGCTTCCGATCGAATTGAGGGGGCCGAACATCGAAAAATACATCAATGCCGCGGCGATGATGTTGAGGCCGTGCGCTTCGGGATTCGTCGAAAGCACGTTCCTGAACACCAACAACTGCATGATGATGATCGAGACCGGCAGCAGCAGGGAATTCGTCAGGATGTTCCAGTCGCTTCGGAGCAGGACCGACTCCTTGCGCAGGAGCCCCGTGAGGAAGTGACGGGAGGTCCTGATGTCGCGGCGTCGGCCCGGATGGACCCAGGTAAGCCAGTTCAGCCGGACGGCGAGATGGAACAGGCCGGCGCCCGCGGCCATGGTGCCGGCCCACAGGAGCTGGAGCGCGGGGAACGACGGGCTGGAAAAACCGTCGAGGAGCGAATCGGTCAGCCAGCGGAACGGCGCGATCACCGTGCCGGCGATGCCGCGCCAGGACTCCATCGCGGCGAGAAACGCCGTCGCCGACTCGACCGGCGCGGAGGAGACGATGAGGAACGGAACCAGGCCGACGAAGGCGCACAGGTATCCCATCAGCGAGAACATGTTCTGGATCGCCGCCGGCCGGAAGAACCGCTGCATCGCGGCCCCGATCAGCGTGACGGCGAGACCGGAAACGAGCTCGATCTCTATATATAATAATATACATAGGGCGAGCCACCCGGGCGAGAAACGACCGGGCCAGGCGAGACCGAGAAAACCGCTGAACAGGATGATGAAACCGATCCAGTCGGTGACGATCCGTTCGTAGAGTTTCGCGGCGAGAAGAGCTCCGGGAGCGGCGGGAAGCGTCGACAGGAACGGGCCGTCGGTGCTCATCTGGCCGACATTCAGCGTGTGGCCCATCAAAAGATCGCTCGTGAAGACGATCAGGAGCGCATAGGCGACGATCGCCGAGAGCAGTTGCCTGGCCGGCTCCGCGAAAAAAAGCATGCCGAGCGACCGGGTCATGGAGGCGGCTTCCCGGGCGGCGAACACGGACCACACGAGGCCGAACAGGGCGATCAGCGCCAGGCTCCAGAAGCCCCGCTTCGCCCGCAGGGTGTTCCAGATCACCCGCGTCTTCATGCCGATGAGCGCCCATGCGGCAGACAGGTGCGACACGCGTCCGTTCATGCAGACAGTATACTCTTTGCGCGTCGCTCGTCGAGTTTTGGTTGTCCTCTTTCAGGGCAAGGTTTGAGAACGAATCCGCGCGATCTGCGGATTGGTTCTTTATGGGGCAGAGGCTTTCGTGATGTCCTGGGGAACCCTCTGTGCTACTCGTCTTGTATGTTCAGTTGGGGGTGTTAACGTAGATGTTGAATTTGGGTG
>DAOSOK010000049.1 GCA_035373905.1 Candidatus Ozemobacteraceae bacterium
AAGCGGTTCCTAAAATTCAGACGTCAGGTGGGCGTACACCGGAAATGTCGGATGTACTTCCCGAACACCGAGATCGAACGCGCCGAAGCCGTCATCAAACGGTACCGCGACGAACTCGCCTCGCGCACGTTCACCAAGCACGGCCTGAAAACGTCGATGTGTTTCGGCCTCACCTCGGTGAAGAACGACGACACCACGGCCACGATGATCGAGCGCGTCACCTACGCCCTCTACGAAGCCCGCCGCAACGGCCCGGCCAGCATCGCGATCAAGGAGTGAAGTAAAAGCAATTGACGACGTGGCCTCTTTTGAGTCCCACACCGCCAATTGTTTTATTCGCTATTTTTTAAGAGCAAATATTGTTATGCCGTTATTCATTTGAAATCCAATTTGGAGAGCGTTCCCATCTCCCCCACCCTTGAATTCCAACATGCAACATGCAAGCGGCATAAGGGTAATTGATCTAGGGGATAGATTCGCATTCAAAATCTGGTTGTTCAGTATATTATTAATGGGTCCCGTCAGAGTAACAGAATCCAACCCCGGCCCAAACCGATATGGGATATTCCATTCAATATCATTGAACTCATAATCGTTTGTATCATTTGGCGTGTTCAAATACATCGCGAGCATCCATTCGACATAAATCGTTTCAAAAGATTTTACTGTTACGCCCTCGACCGCTTCCATGCCTGTTTTCGAACTAGCATATAATGCTTTGATCGCACTTGGGTATGCTTCGGCAAGCCACTCACCGAAGAGGGCAACCTGGCCGTATTGGGCTTCGCTCCCCCATCCGTCATTCTGAACAAGCGGAACCTGGTTCATACTTTCAAAGTATTGCTGAATGAGAGTCGCTTTTGATTGATTCATCTCATTTGTCACTTTGAAACCGCAGGCACTCTCTGCATACGCCGAAAGTGTTTCGTTTAGCCAGTCGTCATTCGAAGGAAGGCCTTTCTTTATTCTCTTCGAATAGAAGATCATGTGCTGAAATTCATGCGCCATCGTACTTTGCATTATTTCAGGCGTCAGTCTCATTGGGCCATCCATACGAAAATTCAAATAAAATATTTTCTTTTGGTTGGTAATGGATGGCGTGATGCGTTCAGGCGGATATAAATCACCTGAATAAAAAAAACCAGCAAGCCTATCATCAAATTGATTCATAATAGGTGTAATCAAAACGTAAATATCTTTACCAAGGTCTATACCCGTCGTATTATCGCCAGCTTGAAGTTCCTCTCCAAACGAATTATGCATTATTTCATATATATTATTCCAACCGCTGATGATATCATCGTAATATCTCGTCACGGTTGAATTGCTTGCTATTGTTTGATCAACATAAAACCGCAAATATCCCCCCGTCGAGCCTGGCAAAGATTCTGAACGGTAAAGTTTGCCAGTTACATTATTCGAATCAACCCCATTGTATACCTTAAAAACTAATGTCGTTTCATCGGTAGAAAGACGTTTTGATCCACGAAAAGATGAACTCCACGTATCATGTGGTATTTCGGAATTCTTTCTTTCAAGAGAACGCAATCCAGCATGAAATTGTGAAGCACGATCGTAATTCCCGTTTCTAACATTTCGCCTAGGCGTTGAGACAAAAGATGCGGTAAAAGGTTGATTGGCTGAGAGAATGATAGTTTGTGAGGAAGATGTAAAGTTCGCAAGTAAAATCGCCGCGGTACTATTGCTTGAAAAACTATTAATCGAAATAGACGTGGCGTCAGGAGCAACGGGCCATCCTGATGTGGTAAAGCCCGTGGGTGGCGTCAGTTGTGAAAAATCGAGAGGTCCATTGATTCCCTCCCAGCCGGAGTCGGGACTCAGTAATCCGCCACCGCCGCCACCGCCGCCTCCGCAGCCGAAGGTAAGGAGAGAGGCGGCGAGAAGAACGCTTCCAAAGAGTGAGCGAAGGGACTGTTTCATACGTCAGACGGCTCCGGGAATTCAAATTCTTGGCGCAGCTCGGCATCTCTGAGATGACCGATCATACGAAGAGTATACCACAGAGGTCTTGACGGCCCTTCCGACGGTTCGTAGAATTGCGTACATGATGAAGCTGAAATCACACATCTTTCTCGTCTGGCTGCTGATCTTTTCGCTCGTCGCGCAAGGGTATGCGCCGCTGCTGGCGCAGACTCCGGACGCGCTCCAGGCCGCGAACGAGCGGTATCAGTCGACGTACAGAAGTTATTCGACGGCCGTCTCCTCGGGAGCCCCGATCGAAGAAATCCAGTCGAAGTTCAACGCCTACATGGAGGCGTATTCCCAGTATCAGCGTCTCGTCGCGCAGTCGCGCGGCGGGGCCCAGGTGACCGATGCCCCTGAAACCCAGGTCGAACCGACCCCGCAGACGACCGGTTCGGGGCAACCCTCTTCCGATCAATCGTCCCTAGGCCAGATCGCGTCTTCCGCGAGCACGCTCATCACCACGACGGTGCCGCAGACGGCCAAGGGCTGGTTCGGGAAGATGTTCAGCGCCCTCAAGGAAAAGTTCCTCGGGAAAGAGGGCTCGAAAGAGATGCCTCTGCTCGAGAAGATCGCCTGGAACATCGGCAAAGCGATCGTTCCCTCGTTCGCGGTCATGCTGGCGACGGCCCTGCTCGCCCCCCTTTCACCCGTTGCGATGATCATCGGCGGCATCGTCGTCGGTGCTGCGATGGGCGGCGTCATGACGTATGCCTACGAAAAGCGCATGAACGCGAAATACCGCGACGTCCCCAAGGAAGACCTGAAGATCTGGCGCGACGTCACGGTCAGCGCTGCCGTCGAAGCCGTGATGGCCCCGTTCAACCTGATGACGGGCGGCCTGTTCGGCACCGTCGGCCCCACCGTCGGGTCTGCGATCACCCGCGTCGCCCTCACCCAGGCGGCCATCGGTTTCACGGGCAGCGCTGTGTCGTCCGGCGTCGGCGGCGTCGTGAAGAACCTCTGGGCGAAAAACGTGTTCCACTACCCCGAAAAAATTGCATCCGCCGAGGCCCGGATCGACGCGATTCTCGAGTCGCACGTAAGATCGGGCCTGCCCCTGACGGCCAGCGAAACCCTCGAACTCAACAAACTCCGCGCCGACATCGACACGATGAAGGGCGAAAGCTACTCGGCCGAAGACTTCACCAAGGATCTCAAGCGCGCCGCCCTCAGTTCCGTCATCACGGGGTTCGCGGGATCCGTCATCTCAGACAAGATGTACACCTACGACAAGGGGCGCTGGGCCGACCGGCTTTCGGTGAAGGTGTTCGGCTCGACCGCCCAGGGAAAAGCCTTGTCGAGCCTCGTCTCGACGATTCCCACGAACTTCGTCAGCGGCATGGCCGGGGCGGAGCTCGAAAAGCAGTTCATCAACACCGACATCGACGAGGTGCGCGCCGAACGGAATGCGTATCCGCCGGGAACCGCGGCATACGAGTATTACAACACCGTCATCGCGGGCCTCGAAAACAAGAAAGACGCGATCAAGCCTATGGAAGCCGGTTTGAACACTGTCGCCAACAGCCTGGCCGTTCGGGCAGGCCAGTTGTCGGTGCAAGCCCTCAAATACAACCTCTATGACGCCCCCAAGGCCCGCAAGGCGGCCATCGAAGATCTCTACCGCCTCCAGAACGAAGACTGGAAAAAAGCGAACACGCTGTATGAAAAATACCAGGCCATCGTCGAGAAGAAGCCGAATATCACCTCCTATCGAAACCCCATCAACTATGCAAAAGCGCTTCAGGCCTACAATTCGAAAGTCTCCGCGGCACGCCAGGAATGGATGGAACAGTGCGTCATCGCCCAGAACAACGAGCAGCTCCCCGCGAACGTGACCGCGAAACAGGAGATCTCCCAGAAGTTCGACCGCGATCTCAAGCTCAACCAGATGCTCGAACTCGGCAAGCTCTCGGGCGGCGAAAAGCACGTCGAAGCCATGATGGAAATCCTGAAGGCGAACAACCCCGAGTATGCCGCCCTTCCCGCCGATCAGCTTCGCTACAAGGCGATCACGGCGATCGCGAAGTCATACGACGACAAGTATGCCCAATGCACCCAGAAAGTGACATCCCTGAACGATACGCTTCAGAAATACAAAGATTACAAAGCCGGCAAGATCCAGCTCACGGAAGACGAAGCGCGGGTTCTCGACGGGCGGCGCGCCCTGATCAGCCCCTCGCAATACAAGGCCGCGCTCGTCGAACAGAAGGTGTATGAAATGAAGTCGCAAAACGTCCGTTGGGACGTCGTCAAAATGCGTATGCCCGAACTTCTCGCCGAGGCCGAGCGTGAAACCCTCAACACCTACGGCGGCTGGAACGGCGTCCTCATCTCCGAGATGTATGCGAACGGGCTGGCCCGCTACAAATACGACCCCGAAGGACGGGTAAACTTCGCCGCCGAAATGAAGAAACTCCTCGCGAAAATCCCCGGCATGGTCGAGTCCGGCATCATCAACGATTACAAGAAAGACGTGAATTCGGCGATCACCAACACCGTTCTGCCCAAGAACACCTCCGACAACGTGATCGAGAATTTCATGGGCACCTTCGCCAAATCAGCCATCACGAGCGGCACCGGCAGCGCCATCGACACCGTCTACTCGGCAACGAAGGAACAGATTCTCGCCGGCTTCAAGCGCTGAGCTGACGCCTCCTCACCTCTTCCGTCGCGTCACTGGACGAACAGGACGTCGAGGATTCCCAGGTATTTCTGCGCGATCCAGGAGCCTTCCTGGCGCGCCTTGAACTCGAGCGGGGCGCGGAGTTTCGCGACGTAGGGTTCCCAGAAGCCGCGTTTGAGCGGGGGAACGCGCTGGATGTAGATGACGAGCCGCTGGATCGAGGAGTAGTCGTCTTTTTGGGCTTCTGCGGCCACCTGCTGTTCGAGCCACTCCGCCTGGTGCTCGCCGGGGGAATAGGTTCCCAGCAGCCAGCCTTCGATCTTCGCGAAACGGTCGCGGTACATGCCGGCCTCGAAGGCGTTCAGGCCGAAATCGAGCAGGCTGCCGACCGCCTTCCCGGTGATCGCCACCAGGACCGCTCCGAGAGCGATGTTTCCGAACATGGGCAGCGAACAGACGGCGGCGCCGACGCCCGCTCCGACCGCCCCCTGGGCCGCGGCGACGGCGGCGTTGCGGGCGAGGCCGAGGCCGAAGTTCACGGCGAACCCGGTGATCTCGCCCAGGCCGATGTGTGCCATGATGCGACTGCCGGTCACCTGGCCGTCGAGAAGCAGTTCGTCGAAGAACTTTTTCGCCGACCGGCGTGTCAGGAAGTTGAACAGTTTCGGGAAGAATTTCTTCGTCACATACTGAACCTGCGCCTGTGGGATCTGGTTCAGGATCTGCAGAAACGCGTCGGATTCGAACAGGCCGACGTGGCTCAATCCCGCACCGACGACGGCCATGCCGATCATGCGGATGCATTCGTCGACCTTGACCTCGAGCGTCGTCGTGAACCCGACATTCACGACCTTGCCGTCGGCGATTTCCGAAAACCCGGCAGGAAGCTGAAACTTGAGGAAGCCTCTGCATTCGGGCCGTTGCGGCAACGGCATCTCGCTCGGAAAGTGTTTCGCGATCCAGTATTTGAGGGTCCAGCCGATGACGTTGAGGTTGCCGTCGATCACGAGCTTCAGCCGGGTGTTCCCTTCCGAAAAGGCGGACGAGGAAAGTTTGATCTGGAACTCGCCCTGGCCGGCCTGGTTGATCACCAGGAAGATTCGCTGCAAGCCGAAGAGAATCCCCTTCCCCGCCCGCTCGTGGATCTGCTCCGGCGAGACGCCCGCGAGGACGGCGCCGGGCTGGCACGCGAGGAAGCACAGCGTCATCATCAGGATCAGGGAGATCGATGCGCATCGTTTCATGGACGACACTCCTTTTTCGCGGCAACAATATATCATATTATATTATGTTATATATCAATCGATTTGTCTGGGCCGGGACAACAGCAGGCCTTCCGGATGCGCCGTGGTTTCATCCTTCCGGACAAGCCGGGAAAGAGGATTGATCATCCCGCGCACGACCGGCATCTCGACGCCGTCGGGCGTCTGGATCCTGATCGTCAGGCTGGGATTGCAGGACTCGAGCGTATCCCCTTCTTCCGTCAGGTCGAACGCCCGCACAAGATCGTTACGCCGGGCAAGGAGCTTCTCAACGCCGAGCTGCTGGGCATAGGCCGGCCATCCGCTGTCGGCGAACACGCGCTCGAGATCCTGACGGCGCAGGGCGGCGATCCTCCGGGCCATCCATCGCGCATCGGCCCAGGTGCAGTTGCGCCAGCAGTCGGGAAGAAAGATCGGATGCGTCTTCATGAACTGCGTTTTGAAGACTTCTCCAACGCAGTTTGGCGAGAGCGTGGAAAGGCAACCGGAGGAATACGGTCCGGCAAACGACGCTCCCATGTCGGAAAGGAACTCGACGTACCGCGAAAACGCCCCGGTGTTTGGGTCGAGCAGAAGACCACCCCTGGTGTTGTCCTCCTTCACGTCGGGATTGTTGATCCAGGTGTTGAAAACGACGGAGCTTCGGGCGACCCGGTCGTCGAGGGACGCTCCCCGGTTCAGGTCCACCCCTCCGAGGCGTTTGAGGGCCGGATTGTCTATGGTGAGCTGGCACTCCTTGAACGCGAGATAGATGCAGCCGAGATACTTCGCGTCCAGGGATTCCCGTTCGATCATCGCCTCGTCGACGCGACCGGTTCCGAGACGCGCCCCGTTTTCACTCGTGAGGATGGGTGCATCGGCAATATATCTCTCGAGATGGAACTTGTAACTCGATTTCAGCAGAAGCGACTCGAGTTCCTCACGGGTCGACGGAGCGGACCGATCGGCGGATTTCGGAAGGATCAGCAGCGATTCTCCGGGGCCTGACCAGAATTTCGGATCGACGTACGTCGCGCCGAGTTCCATCGCAAGCCGCGTGGCGACGACATCCGAGTGGACCTCGTCTCCCCATTTCATTTTCCAGGAGATCCCATACCGGTCCTTGACCTTGATCTTGGGCGAACTCGCGTCGGTTTTCAATTCGTCGAAAAACAGGATGCGGCGTGCGTAGGCAAAGTCGAACCGCTCGGCTTTCTTCCCGGTCTTCCGGATCAACCGCGTGAGATCAGCGAGAAAGGCCGAGTAATGATCTCCGGGGGTCACGGGTCTGAGCGCCGGGTGATCCGCCACCGGTTCGAGACGTGACACCTCGACGGCGTTCATGGAAGCCATTTCTTCGATCGAAACCGGCTTCCCCGTTCCGGGGCGGGTGAGCCTCGCGGCTTCGAGCATCGCGCGCGATCTTCCCAGCGGCCGATTCGGATCAGGGGTGCGGGTCGTAAGCTTGAGTGGGCCGAACAGGAGGTTGCCGCCGCATTTCCATCCCAGGACGAGCATGGGAGGATCGGCATACGGATCCATCTGTGCCCGGGTAGAGTATCGAAGGCGCTGAAGCCGGCCGAACGACGGTTCCAGTCGTTCAGGAGCCTCTCCCGCATCCACCCGCCGGACGAGGTCGGCAGCGGTCGTCTCCATCAGGGCGATGGCCACCATGATCGGATGCTTTTCGATCTTTTCACGGTTGCCATCGTATTTTTTCGAAAGCTGCGCATCAGCCTCGCTGCGGTCGCGAGAAAGCAGTTCTCGAAATTCGCGGATGGACGCACGCGTGCATGGCACGAACCGGAACTCCCCGACCGCCTCGAAATCAGCCCGGCATGGAAGCCATGGACACAAGACCAGGAAAACGGCGAACGCCGTCATAACTACTTTCCGATATATATCATTCGTCATTATCATCGTCTCCCCTGCGTGGTGCAGACATTCTTCGGAAGGTTCGCAGATCCACCGATGTATCGAAGCCTCAGTCTTCGCTCGGGTTCGGCGTTCGTTCGGATTTCGGCGGAAAACACTTCGTGGGATCGAGCACGAGTTCGAAACTCTGGGCCGGTTTCGAAGGCACGAAGAAGGACGTTTTGTATCCGACCTCGAAATGGAGGTGCCGCGTCTCGCTTCGGCCCGAATTGCCCATCTCGCCCAGAACGTCGCCCGGGATGACGGTATCGCCGACCTTGCATGTGACCGTGCCCGGCGCGAGATGCGCATACCGTGTGTAAATCCCGTTGCCGTGATAGACCACGACGTGATTCCCCCAGCCGGCGCCGGCTTCGCGAAGCGACGTGTTGTGCTGGAACATGGAACTCTGTGGGGCGCCTGTCCTCACGTAGGCGATCGTCCCCTTATCCGCGGCCACCACGGGAACGTGCTTCACGGCGGGGTCGTCATGGACGAAATCGATTCCCTCGTGACTGGCCGGGTTCTCTGGCTTTCCCGAGAAGGCGACACGATAAGTCGAAATGCTCGGCAGTTCGTTCATGCGCCACGACAGCTGGTTGGGAAACGCAGCGGCTGCGGTCTGGACAGGAGACGTTTCCTGGAGCGTCGTAGAATGGAAGGGGGGAGCGGGATGCTCGGTATAGTAATCCGCCGCGCTGGACGGACAAACGCACAGGAAGAGGGAAAGAACGACAGGAATCACCTGTCTGATGCAAAACGAAGCCATGACGCGCAAAGACCTCCAAGCGTTCAGCGAGCTGTCGGGGATGTCGGGGCCATCGGGGTGATATCAGGAATCAATCCCCCGATCTGACAGGCGAGAATGCTCCACATCGGATATTTCATATCTGCAGATATATGCAGCAGATTGTCATTCCCTTTTCTCGGAAAAACGGAATTGCGCGAGAGCAGGGCATTGATGATCTCCGCGACGGCGTTCGGGTTCCGCGTCGCCAGCGGATTATTGAAAAATTCACGCCAGTTGCCCTGCGCGAGGCCGAACGCCGTGATGCAGGTTTTCACGTGGCGAACGAGCAGGAGAAGACGCAGATATCTCTTCACCTCGTCAGCGTTCGTATCGGCTGCCTTCAGCCACTCCTTCACCTTTCCCGTTTTGGCGATCGTCTCCTCGAAGGTTCGCAAGGCGCTGAAAAGGGCGCAATGGGAATCCTGAACACAGGATATATCGGGCCGAACGCTCGAAATCCCGCTGCCGGCTCCCGTGCGGTACACGGCGTGCATTTTTTCGAACTGCCGGCGGAGCCCGTTCCATGGCTGCACGACCCATCCTCCGAAATCGTAGGGTTCGAGTTCGGGAATGCGAACGATCGTGTCGGAAATGGGAATCGTGTACATCCAGCCACGACGCAGGCTTCCGGTGTAATCATGCCACTTGACCCGTCCCGAAACGATATTTTCCCGGTTATGGGCGTAACACTGCCAATACTCGATATCGAACCGCGGTTCACCCGTGAAGGGGCACGGGACAACGACGGCCTGCCCGAATGCGAAGTGGCCCGTCACGAGACCAAGGACTTTGCCCCCTTTTTCCTTCGGATGTTCACGCCAGCCGAACAGATGAATCAGGAGGCCCCGCTCGCCTGCTCGCCAGGCGTGATCTCTTCCGGGCAGCAGCTCCGTTACCCGTGCCAGACCGGGCGCGAGGTCGGCCAGATGTTCGTGCGACACGTATTCCTTCACAGCTTTCGCCCCGCAGACGGTGCGGTCGGCCTGAATCTGCATGAGCGCGCGCGGCTCGAGGGCTTCGACGCTGAACGCGCCGTTCACGTGACGTCCGTAAATATACCAGCCGTTCTTGTTGAGATGTGACGCTTCAATTCCGGCCGTCGAGGACCTGGCGACGGGGGTGTTCGATCGGCTGAAGAACGTTCGTGGAATCGAGACGGTTTCGGCCGGCCCGGAAAAGTCTCCGGAATCCGGATTGAAATGCGTGACGCGATATCCATCTTCGCCGACGGGCTCGTCGAATCTCACGAGGGCCATCTTTGATCCGCAAATCTGCACGGGTTCTTCGGTTATCCGCAGGACATCCCCGTCGAGAACGGGGCGTTCAAGCAGGACCGTCATCTCACCCGGTCTCGAGCCTGCAAGCGATTCGAGGGGACTGACCTGTTTCCACCCGTTGAGCGCTACGGGAAGATAGATGCCGTCCTCCATCGCCTTCGCAAGACGCCTGGGATCGATCGAAAGATCGAAGCGCAGCTTCTGGAACCATTGATCCCAGGGTTTGGTCGTATCCCATCGGACCCAGAGAATCCTGCCGACAAGCTCCGGAAGAGGGCTGTTTTCCACCTTGAACGGAACCCCTCCCGCGGGATCTCTCTGGTCATGCTTCGGGAGCAAGAGCCGGCCCGTCCATTCGCCGATCGGCTTGTATGAGTTCTCAGAGCCATTCCGGCTCATTTCTTCTGCACCGGCAAAGGATGGAACCGGCAGAAGGAGGCACGACAGAATCGCGCACACAAGCAATGGCAGCCTCTTCATGAACGTCTCCTTATTTACCACTATATATATCACTATCTTTGCGGCTACGCCGACTCGCGTCGAAGGATCGAGGCTTGTCAAGACACCGGCAGTCAGGGGAGCTTCAGCAGGGTGCGAAGGGTCGCACATGTCCGCTGCCATTCGTGGTGGATGGGCTTGAGCAGGCTGGCCCGGCGCCGGGCCTCGTCGACCGAGAACGGTTCGCCGTTCTCGTAGATCACGTCGGCATACCGCATGAATCCGTCGGCGACGGCGAACGAGACGCCGGTGGTGACCGGAAGTCGCCACCAGTCTTTCTGAGGCGGATCGACCGGCCTCGTCTCGACGTTCCCGAGGGGCGATGCGAGATCGGCGCCCGGAAGCCCGGCGAACCGCAGCGCCCGATGGACGATCTCGGTGCAGTACAACGGCACCTGGAGAGTCGAAAGCCGGTAGAAGATCTGCCCCTGTTCGTTGCGCCGGATGCCCGTTTCGGCTTCCGCGAGCGAGAACCGCTTGTCGTAGGGGGAAAGGCGGTACACGTGATACGCCAGATACGCCGCGACCAGCCGCCGCTTCGCCTCATCGAGGCCGCGGGGCCGAAGCACCTTCATCACCTTCGTGCAGTATGCCCCCGAAGGGAACCGCAGGTAATCGCCGAGCTGCATGGCGAAGACGTAGGAGTCGCCGCGGATCCGGCTGAACTCCGAGGAGACGACATACCACCCGGCGGGGTCGATCGCCGGCATGGCTTCCCAGGATTTCACGCGGCGGCCGCCGGCCGCGGCAGACAGGACCACCGTCTTGAGACCGAGGGGACGCGGCATGCGCCTGTCCCCCACCCTGCCGGTCAGCTTCCGCAACTCGGCGTCGAGTTCCCTTCCGGAGACCACCACGCCGGCGTGAACGAAGCGGGTGTTCGGCATCAGCGTTCCGAACACGGCATAGATCTGGGGAAACGCCAGGTTGTTCTCGATGATGATATCGCCCGTCCGGACCGACGAGAGAATCCGGTCGATATCGGTCGGAACCGGCTCCTGCTCGAGATGCGGATTGACGATCGAGTCACCGATCCGCTGGATGGGCCCGGAGATGAACACCTGGTCCCAGCGGTCCTGGGCGGCAGCCCCCTCCTGCGCGGGGACGCCGGCAGCGGTCGCCAGGATGAGAACCAGGGCCAGAAGGATTCTTGGGCTCATGGGTTTCCCCTCGATCTCGGCATGAAGCGTCAGTTCGAGGCCGGCTGGACGGGAACCAGGACCGTCAGCCTCTCGAACGGGATCTGGAAACGGGCGAACTGGTACCGCACCTCTTCCACGAGGCCGGCAAAGCGCTCCTGAGCGTATAACCCCGTGATGAAGAGGTGCCAGTCGCTCCCCTGACGACCGAAGAACAGCATCGGACGATCATCTCCTTCGGGCGGCACGTAGCCGTACAGCGTGCGCCACCCTTGCGTCTCGAGCCAGTCGAGCGCGTCCGTCGTGGGCGACTGGAAGAGGACGACCTGCATCGCCCGCTTTTCGAGCAACGGCGCGAGCGCGGCGGGGAAGTCGCTGCATCCTTCCCGGATCCAGCCCTCGGCCGCGGAAGGGGGCAGCATGCTTTCGAGATGCGCCGGCGCGAAGACGGTGTCGGTGGTCGGCCCATGAAGCAGAACCGGCTTGGCAAGATACCCCTCGGGTTCGAAGCCGGCGAGAAGCTCCCGTGTCAGAGGAGCGGCCGGAAGGCCGTACAACCCTTCGCGACGGATGTAGGTGAGAACGGATGCGGGGATCTCGTCGGAACCGGGTTCGATGCCCCGCCTGAGGAGGGCCCGGAGATCGCTTCCCGACAGGTTGGGCACCTTCACCCCAAGCCGAACCAGCTTCCCTTCTCTTTCCAAGGCTTTGATTGAGGGATCGCGATATTGCGGAACGTCTTCCCGCGGGAAGACGACCAGCGTCCGGCGTTCGTTCTTTCCGGGGAGCTGGCGGCGCGCGACGAGCTTTTTCAGGGCGTCTTCCCCGACGATCTGGAACAGCTCGTCGTTTTCCGAGCCGCGTTCCCTGATCGCCTCGCGCATCGCCTCGAAGAGGTTGTTCGGTTTGCGCGAGGCGACGGCTTTCAGGTCGACTTCGCTGAAGGCTTCGAGGCCGGCGATGTCGCCTGCCAGCAGCCGGATCATGGCTATCCTGTTCCCGAGCGGCGAGACCTCGGACCGGTCGACGGGCTCGGGCACGGGAAGCATGTAGACCTTCCCGAGGTCGAGCCGCCTCCTCGCCTCTTCGATCATAGTCACCATGCCTTGGTGGGGCGGATCGAAGGTGCCGAGAAAAACGCCGATTTTCTCCGCCTGCGCGGAAGGCAGGAATGCGGCGAGCAGACAAAGAGCCGCAAGAAACGGACGCATGATCGTCATCGCACGCCTCATCATCTGAACACCGGCCTTACGGGCGGGCAGAGGACGTTCGAGGCGCTTCTCGGGAACACGTTCTTGAAGTTCGAGGCATTCACCTCTGGCAGAGGCTCGCCAAGCAGACCTCGTTTCATCAGCATCTTCGGAACCGAGATGGGCATCGTGGCCTTCAAGTTATAGACCATCGAGGGAATCCACCAGAGATTGATTCTTTGAGATTCGGGGAGAACGCGGTTGAGCAGCACAATAAGATTGTTTGTACAATTATTCGTGACGGTATTGTAATACTCGCCCTGCCGGTTCACGGTCGCCTGGAGAATGGCCTCGGCGGCAAGGGAGCATACCTGGCTCTGGGTGAGCTTCAGGGGATACAAAAACAGCCGTTCTTTCTGCACGTCGCACGACTGGGTTGTGTAGTCTTCCCAAGTTCCGAGAATCCAGGAAGAGCCAAACGTGTTCTTGAGACCATCCTTGAGCGAATAACTCTGGTTGGTCCGCTGATAGGCTTCGATGCTCAGGAACATGCCATCGGACTCTTCCCCCGTCTCATTGATCATCCCGCCCTTTTTGAACGTGAAGAGCATCAGCGCATGCGCGGCAATCCACTCCGGTGGGAAGGGCTTGAGAACGAAATACGCTCGATCGACCTTCGAGGTATCGATCGTCGCCTTCACGAATCTGAAGTTCTCGTTATTCCTCTCCTGGCCCGGCAGGTAGCCCCAACGAACGTCCTGCACCTTGTATATCGGGGTGCTGTGAGAGAGAAGCTTCGCCGGCCGCTGGTGGGCCTTGAACGGGGGCAATACGACGGCGTCTTGCGCGAGCGGCGCAAGGCCGATCGAGGTTACCTTCAAGTCCGTGATCTGGTCGGCCTGCCTGGCCGAGCCTTCGACGACGACGTTCTTGCCGTCGTACGGTCTGACCCTCGTGACGTCGATGCCGGTCAGGTTGAAAATGCGACCGTCACCAGTCCGCAGGATGACGAAGACCCCCTGGGTGTGATTCACGATCGACGGGATGCCCGTGACCCGGTAATTGACCTGCGCCGAAACGGGCAGGGCGTAGACGAGACAGGCCAGAAGCAGGGCGATAACGCACAGTCGCTTGTTCATCGATTCGTTTCTCCCTTCATCTCATGCTTATACTTGCAGCTATACTTTGAAATCGTTCCAGAAGTCCCTGAGATACAGCCTTGAAATTGAGATCGACCATTCCCGCGATCGCCTCCCTCACGGTAGGCGGCGGATCGTTCTGATACACCACGGCTCCCCCGCACATCAGGACGTCGGCGGTGATGAAGGGAGAATCGATTTTCTGAAGCACGCTCCGGGGCATTCGAGGAATTTTCGAGAGCGCTCCGGAAATGGCCTTTTTCATTTTTGTGGTGGGAATCTCGATTCCCGCCTCCCTGAGAGCTCTGTATACCAATTCGGTGCAGTAGAGCGGGACGGGAGCCGCGGTCATGTCGAACATCAGTTCCCCATTCTGGAGGCGGGAAATGGCCGTTTCGGTTTCGGTGGAAACGAAGCCCATGTCGTAGGTCGTCTTCTTGATCGCGTGATAGGTCAGATATTTCGCCAGGATGCGCACAAGGCCCTGCGTCGCGAGCCGGGGCCTGATGAGCCGGATGTGCTTCGTCGGATACCCGATGGCCGGGTCGACGAGATAATCCTTCAAATTCAGGGCGACGATCCTGCTGATCGAGGTGTTGACGGTCACTTCGGGCGTGACGACGTAGATGCCCTTCGGATCGATCGGATAGGGAAACCAGTCGTATACCTTCTTCACCTTGCCATCGACGATGCGGGGCGGAGCTCCCCTGTAATACGCATGCAGCGTAACGGCGGATTGCGGACTGATTTCCTCGGCAAGGCTCTTGAGCATATGGCCCTTGATGATCATCCCCGCGTGAACGAACCTGCAGTCGGGAATGAGCGAGCCGATCATCGCATACCATTGCGGAAACGCGCGGTTGTTCTCGATGATGATGTCGCCGGTTTCCGCCATGTCCCAGACGGCCTTCGCGTCGAGCCCGATGTTCGGAGGATTCGGCACCGAGGAAATATAGAACTCGATGACCTTGTCAAGCGGGGAAGCCTGCGCCGGGATCGCCGCGGCGAGTATTCCGAAAAGCAGGAAGAGGACGAGAACGCAATGACGCCCTTGGTTTTGTTTCATGAAGGACCTCCCGTACAAGTGCTCTTTACCCGCAAGTATGTCATACCGATCAGAAATTCGCCAATCATTGTTCTCCCGCGAGGGGGCGCTGTATCGGATTCTCGTCGATGAACGTCAATCCCAGGCGGGATCGAGCGCCCAGCATCCGAGCGCAGACAGGACCATCGCGGCAATTCCCAGAATTTTTGTGAAACCCTTCATGGTCATATCTCCAGCTCTTTATTATATATTAGATATTATACTTTCTCTCGATCAGTCTTTGTACAGCCGAATGGCGCCTTTGTTGGTTCCGTAGAAGATGGTCGTCCGGAAGAGTTCATCCATGATCACCTTGTAGGTGACGGGCTTCAGATACTGAACGTTTATTTCGACGGAATTGTCACCAAAATTTTGATTTTCGCGTAGTTGGTCGCCGTATTCGATGACCAGGCGCACCTCCCCGCCTTCGTTGAGGGTCCGCATCAACTCGTCGAAACTCCGTATCAGGTCGTCCGGCTCCGCAAAACCCGGAACGCACGCCAGTAGCATCGCCATCAGAAGAAACACCTTTTTCACGTTTCCCTCCCGGAAATATTGTCTGCTTCCTGAACCGTTTCGCGAGATTCAGGGCTTTTCGTGTATTGCACGGAAGCGGCGAAGCCGCTCGAGATCGCGGCCGTCGAGGATGACCGCCGCGGCGGAACCGCTCATGATGCCGCGTTTCGCAAACACATCGGTGATGACGGCACGATGCTCACCGGCGAACTGAGCCGTATCGGCGGCGAGAATCGCGTTGACGCCTTCAGCGAACGTCGGCTCACCGGGATTCAGATACGAGAAGCTCGCGTACACGAGCCGGTTCGTGATCTCCGGCCCGAGGACCGCCCGGAGATCCCACAGCGCGCATCCCCAGATGCGCCCGTCGTGATGCACCTCGCCGATGATGTCTTCCGGGTAATGACGCGTGTCGCGCAGGTCGCGGATCTCCTTCAGTTCGGTCTTCGAGCTGATCCACTCGCCGATGCGGGGTTCGCCGGAGAGGCTGCAGGCGAAATAATCGGCCTGGCCCTCGTGCATCGCCCCGGCTTCCTTGCGGTAATACAATTCCACGATCTCGTTGAGCATGCCATGGGAATATTCGTGGTAGATGATCGCTTCCTCTTTGGCGAAATCGTTGAACCTGTCGCCGTCGCCGAAATACATCTTCCGCTCCTTGGGGCTGTAGAAGGCGTTGTCGAACTTCGTCCTGAAATGGACCGTCGTCCAGAGAGAAAAATCGAGCTTGTTGAATCCCATGCCCGAAAAGAAATCATGAGCGCGGGTGACGTGATGGTAGGCGTTCACCTCGTCGAAATGCGTGTCTTCAGGGGCGAATTCATACACGGCCGTGCTGCTGGTGGCTTCGGGTCCCTGCGCGTTCACTGCGTAACAGTAGTCGCCTGCAAGGTCGTTGCGCATCAGGTAGGGAAGCTCGACGCGTTCGAGATCGCCCGCAAGCGGATGATGCGGGTAGGCCAGGCCCTGGCCGGAAAAGAAGAACATCTGGTTCCGGCGGTCGAGCTCGCGGCCGGTTTCGGCGTCGATCAGCACCACCCAGTCTCCGAGCGGCTCCGCGGCCGGAATGCCGACTTCCCAGGCCTGAAGGGTTTCGTCGCCCCGGCAGCATATCAGTCGGGCGGCGGTCGGCCTTCCCCGAACGTCGCGGACGCCGAGATGCCGGCGTGCAGCCGCTATCGCCTCCCGCTCGCCCAGAACGAGACGGTTCGCGGGTTCGGACGTATCGGGCACGGAGCCGTTGGCGAGAACGACTTCGCCGGCTCGGTTCATGTGAATGGAAATGTCCGAACCCTCGACCGGCACTTCCTGAAGTGCCACCTTGAAAAACACATGGCTGGAGGCCGCATCTTCGACCACCTTCACGGTATCGAGACGTGCCCCGCCACGTTCAAGCCGAAGGTTGAACAGCCGGGCATGCCCTTCGACGAACCGCCGGGCAATCGCCTCGGGCATGCCGCGAACCGGTTTTGAAAGGCGCCCGAAAAGGCTTCGCACGGCCTTTCCGTCCTCCGACGCGACCGCGCGGACGAGGCCGGCGGACAAGTCGTCCGATACGACGATCGCTTCGGCGAGAAGCGGTGCCATCGATCCTCCTGCGAGGGCCTCGCCCCTTCGCGACTCCGAGACAGGCGTCGTGGGCGATTGCAGAAAGGCGGCGGCGGGAACGGAAACCGAGACAACGGCACAGATGGCCGCGAAGACGAGAAGATTCCGAGAGCCCGTTTTCATAGTTCGTCCTTCCAAAAATGGGTGGTCGGTCAACCGAACCAGCTGATAACGGGAAAATCCTCGCAGACGTTACATACATTTGTTTTTTTTTCACAGGAACACCATCTCAGATCGCATCATCGTTTCGGGATGCAACACTGGTTTTCCAGAGGGAAATGCACATGAAACGTCGTTCCGTGCCCGGGCCTGGTTTCGACCACAATCCCGCCGTCGTGCTGTTTCACGATGCCGAAGACGGAAGGCAGTCCGAGACCGGTGCCCTGCCCGGCGGGTTTCGTCGTGAAGAACGGCTCGTAGATCCTGGCCAGCGTCGAGTCATCCATGCCGATCCCGGTATCGCGAACGGTCACGCGGGCATACCACTCGTCTCGGGCCCAATCGTATTTCGCGCGGAATGCCGCGTCCGCCCGAAAAGCCGAAAGCACGATCGAGAGACGCCCTCCGTCCGGCATCGCGTCCCGGGCATTCACGATGAGATTGACGAGCACGAGATCGATCTGGCCCGGATCACCGCCGATGATCAGCGGGTCAGGGCAGAGATCGGTTTCGATCGCGATCCGCTTCGTCACCAACCGGCCGAGGAGCCCCAACGAGTTTCGGAGATGGTCGTTCAAGACGATGGACACATTCTGCGGGGGCTGATTCCGGCTGAAGAGCAGAAGGCGCTTCGTCAGGTCCGAACCCCGTTCGACGGCCTGTTTCATATCCCGAAGAATCTTGAGTTCTTCAGGATCGGGGTTCCTGAAGAGAAGAATTTCGGCACAGGCCGCCACGACCTGGAGAAGATTGTTGAAATCATGGGCCACGCCTCCAGCGAGTCGACCGAGGGCTTCGAGTTTTTCCGACTGTTTCACCCGCTCCGACAACACCTGCTGTTCCGTCATGTCGATATTGAAGCCGCACATGCGAACCGGCTTGTTTTCGGCATCACGCTCGATGACCTTTCCGATCGCGAGAACGGTCGTCCAGCCTCCCGCCTTCGATCGCATGCGATACGTGTTTTCATACTGGCCGCTTTTGCCATCGAGGTGCTCCTGCACCTTCGAGATCGTCTTCGCCCGGTCGTCATCGTGAATTTGGGCCGACCACCAGTCGAACGTCGGAACGATTTCATCCGGATCGTATCCGAGCATCGTCGACCATCGCTCGTTCACGTCGAGCGCGTTCGTCCGGATATCCCAGTTCCAGAACGCGAGATTCGCCGCCTGGATTGCCAGCGAGAGGCGTTCCTTGTCCTCGTTCGACTCGGCGAGAAGCCGCTCGTTCTCGGTGAAGGCGAGCGCCTGTGAACTCAGAATCGATGGCCACAGGAGCCTGTCGATCGAGAAGGCGTCTTTCGCGAAGGCGTTTTCGAAATACGCGACCCCCGTCAGGGTGTCCCCGAACCCGATCGGGATGCAGGCGAAGGATTTCGCATTCGACACGTTCCAGTACGGATCGCTCGGAAACGTTTTGGGCGGGCAGTCCCGCTCGACGATCCGTTCTCCGGTTCTGAGAACGTAGTTCACGACGCTCTCCGGGAAACGGCCGTCTTCCGGAAGGGGGTTGCCGGCTGTTTCCGCGCCCTGCCATGCGGCCGCCGGCAGCGGCGTGTTCCCGGAGACGCGGAAAACGATCACTCGTCCGGCGCCAGAGAACATGGCGGCAAGCTGGAGCAGGGCCGTCCGGTCCGAATGGCTGCCCGGCGGAAGATCCGGTTTCGCCGGCGTCGGAGCGAGGGGCGAGCCGAAGATCGCATGGATTTCCGGAATGTGGAAACCGCGAAGTTTCGCTTCCGCCCCCCACGAGCGATAGGCCTGTTCGGCCCGGCTTTCGTAGGCTTCGGCCGCGAACACGAGGCGCTCGGCTCTCAGCATCCCGCCCATCCGTTCGCAGGCCAGCGCCTCGATATGCGGGAACTGCTGCTTTCGCGCTTCATGAATCGCAAGATCGTACAGCCGGCCGGCTTCGACGATCTCCCCCGTCAGCCTCGACCGTTCGGCCGAAACGAGGGCCAGGCGGCCGGAGAAGTTCTCGGGGCAGGAATCCGACCAGTGCCGGAGATGACCGATGCAGTCGGACATCCCCGCGAGCAGTTCCCGTCGTTCCGGGCCGTCCGGGAGACTGCCGGCTTTCGCGGCGAGGATCAGGCCGCGGAAGAAGACGTAGATCGTCACTTCCATGTTCCAGCGGTCGGAGTATTCTATTTCGTCAGCTATCTTTAATGTCTCGAAGGCTTCGTCGTATCGGCCGAGGAGATACCGCGACGCCATTTTCCAGATGTAGTACCAGAAGATCATCAGGATCATCTGGCTGCCGGAAATGCGCTTTTCGAAAGCAGCCTCGTCGAAGTCGTCCCCGTTGAGGGTTCCCGCGGGAGCGGTCTTTCCCTGCATGGCCAGCACGAACCTCCGCTGGCTGGTGAGGATCGCCTCGATGTTCTCGTCGCCCGCGGTTTGGACGAAGGCGAGCAGGCGTTCCGACTCGTTCCAGACGTCGTCCAGCGGGTCGCCCGCGATGATCATATTCGTCAGGATATGGTTGCAGGCGTAGCAGGCATGGATCAGATCGCCGTTTTCGATGCCCGTTTTGAATGCCTGGTCGAGATAGGCCCGATCGGTACGAAGGGGTTGCCGGTAGAAATTCACGATATCGCCGAAAAACAGGCATGCCTTGGCATACAGGCCGCCGATATTCCGGGAGACGACCAGGTCGTAGCCGGCCTTCGCGTATTCGAAACCTTCCTGATACCTCGCATACCGGCGGTCGACCAGCATCATCCCCCACCAGATGAATGCGTAGGCGGACTCGCGGGCAATCCCGCATTTGAGACTCCGCTCGACCATCCAGGCCACGATCCCGTGCATCAGATGCTGCTGGTAAAACTGCGCCGGGAGGATCATCGTCGCGAGGATATCGAGAACCGCCTCCAGCACGTCGTCATTCATGTCCGGCAGATCGAGCAGGTCCGGATGCGTCATCGCCTTCCGGGCTTCGTCGACGACCTCGATCCAGTGCGTCATGTCGGCTTCGAATGTATTTGTCGTTATATTGTATCCGGTATCTCCGAGAGCCTCGAACCCGAGGTTCAGGGCCCCAAGCATGTCGCCCTGGGTCACGGAAATATTGCAGAGCAGACGCCAGGCTCCGGCCTTTTCGAGGAACGAGCGGCCCGTGCGCACCAGGCGATCGAGGGTCCTGACGGCCTGGTCGGGTTTTCCGGCGAGATACTGCGCTTCGCCCATGAGAAGATGCAGCTCGCGGCTCGTATCGACGAATTCGGCGGATTCGCCGAACGGCTCGAGAAGGCTCAGAGCACAGGTCGAGTATGAAATGGTCGCGAGCGGGGCGGCCGTCGTTCGCGCCGATACGGCGGCTTCCGTGAGGAGATGGATCCAGGCGTGCCGCTCCCGGTCGGATGCCGGTTGGAGTCCGGGCCTGAGAAGATACGCGGCCGCCGAGAACAGGGCCCCGGCCGTTCCGTCGTATTCGCTGACCATGGCTCGCGCGACAGCCAGGTGCATGTCGCCGGTCACCTCGGGCGCCAGAAGAAGAACGGCCGCCTGTTGAATGCGGTCGTGAGCGAACCGGAACCGGCTGCCGCCGGCCGAGACGAGAAATCCCTCGTGCCTGAGGCCGCGCAGAATCTCGTTCGTTTCGGCCGATGCCGTTCTCATCGCGGTCTGAAAGGTGTTCGTGTCGAACTCGTTCCCGAAACACCCGGCAATCTCGATGGCGCGACGGGATGCGTCGGGAAGAGCGGAAAGTCGTTGGCAGAGGAGATCGACGACACTTCCGGCTTGGTTCATCGACTCGATCGCGGCGAGATTCCACTGCCACGAACCGTCTGAAAACGTCAGATTCCCGTCGGTTTTCAGCTTCTCGAAGAATTGCCTGAGATGAAACGGATTTCCGCCGGTACGGGCGTGTGCGAGTTCGGCGATCCGGTGGACCTCCCGAACATCCTGTCCGAATGAGCTTCGCAACAACTGCCGCACATCTTCGATATCGAGATCGTTCATCTTCAGCTCGACCGGGGCCTCTTCCCCGGTCGGCAATGCGGTGAGAATCTCAGGAAAGGCCGCCGTGTGCGAGGTGTCCTCGGTTCGGTAGGCGAGAACCAGGAACGGGCCCTGGCCCCTGTTTTCCTTGTCATGCAGGAGAGCGGAAAGGATATCTGAGCTGAGTCGATCGATCCACTGGACGTCATCAAAAAAGAGAAACAATGGCCGTTCCCGGCTCGAACAGACCTTGAAGAAAACGCTCCAGGCACGGATGGTTCGGCCTTTCACCTCGGTGGGATCGAACCCCGCCGGACTCTCATGAATCCCGAGGAGTTTTTCGAGTAACGGGACATGGGATGTGAGAAAGCACGCGTTCTTCCCGAGCGTCTGGAGAAGCCGCTCCTTCCAGGCTACCACCCCGCCGCCGGCACCTCCGAGCACATCGCGGCAGATGCCTTCCGCGATCTGGATGAATCCGGCGCCGGGCCGCTCGAGATGCGCCTGGTCGAATTTGCATCGCGCAAGATATCCCCGCTCCAGAATCTTCGGAAGAAGGCACTGCTGAAAAAACACGGTCTTTCCGCTTCCGGGCAGTCCGGTGATGAGAAGAGGCGATCGCTGATGCCCGGCATTCATCGCATGAATCCAGCCGAGCCCTTTCTCCGACTCCGCCGAACGGCCGAGGAGTTCACCGGGCACGGGAAGAGGCGCCGCACGATCGAGGCGCCCCAGCGGAAACTCCGGGATGACTCCTGAACGAACGAACTCGTCACGCATCGCGAGAACATCTGCAAGAAGACCCTGCGAACTCTGATATCGCTCATCCGGATTCTTGGCCAGCAATTTTTGAACGAGACGGCCTATCTGCGGCTGGCGATCGCAACAGGTGCCGGCGAGAGCCGGAACAGGCAGGGCGATGTGAACATGGGAACATTCGAGCATCGTCCGCGGAAGGAACGGCGGTTTTCCCGCGATGAGCTCGTAGATGATCGCTCCGACGGCATACAGATCGGATCTGCGATCGACGTGCGGTGATTCCGTTCTGACCTGTTCGGGTGACAGGTAGGGCCAGCACTCGGGTTCGAGCGGCATTTCCCGGGTTTCGAACAATCTCCTGCGATCTTCGTCCCTGAAGGCGATCCCGGAAAACCGCGTCGTTCCGTCGGCATGGTTAAACCAGATCCTGGCGGGATTCAGCCGACCATGGACGAATCCGGATGAGTGAAGGGCATCGAGAGCGGAAATGACGCTGACGGCAATATTGAGAACCTGCAACGCCGGCAAGGGCTTTCCGCAGATCGTGGCGAGAAGAACACCCAGGGGATGATCCGATGCGAGGATGGGGCCCGTTTCCGTTTCGTGAAGACTCTCGGGAACGATCAGCTCGGGCGGGGCATCCGAAGGCCGGCTCATGAAAAGGCGCCGGAGTCCCAGGGCTTCCTCGGATGCGAGAGATTCCGACCTCGCGGCCATCTCGAACATCAATCGCCTGTTGTCGGAGCCGACCACGGGCGATCCTGAGGGAAAGCCCCCTCCAGATATCCTCTTCAATGACAAATTCTTGTGTCTGAATCTGCTTCACGCTCTTATCGGAAACGGTACCTGAGAATTTCCATCGAGGCAAGAACGAAAATGTCCGTATCTGCGTTACAGGATTTTTTCCGAACGTCGAACGTGTATTGTTCCCGTTCTGGATTCCTGCTGGTCGAAAGCGGCTTTGCCGGCTCCCGCGCCCTGTCTATTCGTCTTCCGGCGGTGGTTCGGGAAGGATCGGCTCGAAGACGATCGAGGAGGAGGAGACGACGATCCTGGCAACGGCGAAACTGGCGCCGGGTGAAACCGGTTCGCCGGTGATGACCGTCGACGTCGCGATCGTGGAAAGGCGCAGCAGGGGAACGGCGGTTCCGCTTCTCGAGGAGACGGCGACGTGGTAGACGCCGGGCAGAACAGCGCGGACGGCCGACCACGTTTCCTCCGGCAGGCCCGACTGGTTCGAATCGGGGCTGAACCGGCCGTTCGGCGACTCGGCGCCGGCGGCGGCCGTGTACCAGATCATCCGTTCGGGGTCGCCGGCGTTGCCCGGATCGGGCTCGCCGATGTACAGATCGAGGTCGGCGCCGCTCGGCCAGGTGAGCTTCACGAACAGGTTCCGTCCGTCGACCGGCGAGATATGCCCGACTTCGTTCATGGCGGCAAGCACCTCGTCCCACTCGGTCGCGCTCGCGAGGGCGAGATCGGCGTACCGCATCTTCCCGTTCGGGCCGAGATATCCTGCGTATTCTCCGGGGCCGGGGAACGCGATCGAGAGGCCTGTCGCACGCCGGTACCGGTCGCCGAATCTCACCGTGACGGGAACGGGAACCGACGTCGATATATAATGCGTCATATTATCAGCGGCGATGTTCGCGTTCGGGAACGTCGTCCGCAGGTTCGACACGAGGTCCAGCAGATCGCGGTGGTCAGGGAACTCGAACGCCTGGATCAGGTATCGTTCGGAGCCGGTCAGGCCGTAGGACGCATCGACGAGAGCCTCGCGGGTCCCGACGAGAGCGTTGAGATTGAGCGGCAGGTCGGCCCTGATCGCGGATGCCCAGGCGGCGAAGCGCGTCACGAGGCCCGGGATTCTGGCCATGTCGACCACCGACATCGTTCCCGAATACCGGCCGGCGAGCGGAGCGGCTTCGTATGCGCTCTTGAAGGCGGAGGCGGCCGTGCGGCCGAAGGAGAGGCCGTCCGAGGGCACGGCCGCGGACAGGCTGTTGAACAGCGTTTCGTAATTCCAGCCCGGGGCCGGCTCGTTCGCCTGGGAGAACGCGAGATACGACGCGTGGCCCTGGAGCTGGACGGCGATCTCGAGCATGCCCATCAGGCAGGCATCGAGGCCCAGGAAGTCGAGCGGGCGGAAGCCGCCGGGAACCTTCGTTCCGTAGGCAAGCGCCGTCTGCAGGGCGGGAATGTCCATCATCGCTGACGCCGAATCATCCGATATAATAGCTGATCGTATTGATCCCGGGCGCCAGCCGGTGCCGTGGGAGGCGATGACGAGGGCCATCCGCCGAGCCGGGAACGCCCGGTAGCCCCAGGAGATGAAATCGGCCAGAACCGAGGGATCGGCCGCGTTCACGCCGGCGGTCTTGCCCAGCTCCGTCGTTTTCCCCTTCCCGAGCAGCATTCTGCGGGTTCCGAGCGCCGTGTCCTCGTTCTGGACGATCACGGCCGTGTTCGCGGGCGGACCGGCCCGTTTCATTTCCTCGATGTCCTCTTCGAGGACGTTCGACAGGCTGTTGTCGCCGCCCTGGTAGACGAGGATCGTCCATTCGCGGGGATAAAAGCCGCGCTGCGCCGCGTCGAGGGCATCGGCCGCGGCATCGACGGCGGAACGCACATCGGCGACATCATCGAGCCGGGTTCCGCCGGTGATCTTTTCGGGATGCTTTTCGAGAACATCGGTGATGGCGAGAACGACGCCGTGGATCTCCCCGTCCGTGATCTGGGTCGGATCGATCCGCCTGCCGTACCGGTCGCGAAGGGTGCGCGCGATGAACGAGCGGGCCGTCGAGTAGACGGTGATGCTTGCCTGCTTCGTGCCGAACAACCCGGACGCGTCGGCCGCCATCCACTCGAGGATGAAGCCGGAATGCCCGCTATGCTTCGCTCGCAGAACGATCTGGTCGCGGATCGTCATCGAGGCGATCGAGAATGTCCCGGTCTTCCCCGCCGTCGCCGCGTTCGCCGGATCGTCCTCGACGGTGATCCGGAAGACGCTCAGATCGAGCATCGCGCTCCTGACCGTTCCGCGGACCGAGCCGCCGTCGATCGAAAGGACGCCGCCGAGGCTGGTGTGAAGGGCGACGTCGCCGATATCGATCGAGCCGGCGACGGAAAAGTTCGTCGGAATCGGATACGAGAACGGCGGCAGTCCGCCCGACTGGCCCGAGCAGCCGGTCATCAGCGTAACGACCACCGCAAACGCCGCCGCGAGGGCGAAGCGCGCGAGAGATCCGGTGCGGCCCGTTACGATCCTTGGCCGCAGCACTTCTTGTATTTCTTCCCGCTGCCGCACGGGCAGGGTTCGTTGCGGCCGGCCTCGGGACCGCGTGCAGGTCTCGCGCCGGGGCCCGGCCTGCTGATGACCGCGTCCTCGATCTCCTCGATGTCCCGAAGCTCTTCGTCGTATTCCGGCAGGTCGGGCGGCGGACGGAAGAAATTGCGAAGCGCGTCCCTCTGTTCCGCGGCGTTTATTTCGGCCTGTTCGGGATTGAAGCAGTCCCACCCGGACATTTCCTCGACGACATCGTCGAAGAACCGCATCGACACACTCTCGCTGGTCAACTGCAGGATCTTCTCGACAGGTTCGGCGGCCATGAGGTTCAGCTCGTCGGTCGTGAAATACTCCTCATCGATGATGCCGGCGGTGATCTGCATGGAGAGGTCGTCGACCAGCTCGCCGGGATGGATGTCGGCGGCGATCATCGCGATGAACGTGACGAACTCGGAATCCCGTTTCGAGCGTGGTCTGCTGAGAAGGCGTCTCAGCAGAATGATAAAGGGCTCGCGCGGTTGTTCCCCGCGCGCGACGAGACATCCCAGGGCTTCGATCGCGAGTTCCCGCACCAGTTCCGGCCTCTTCTCGTCATCCGCAAGCGCCATCAAACCCGACACGTCGGGGCCGGCGGTCATGGCGAGCAGACGGGGCATGTATTCGACCATCATCCCGCCCCAGACCATGTCGAGATCGTGTTCGTCAGCCGCGGAGAGAGACTCGATCAGCAGCGGATGCGCACGGCGTTCACGGAACGAAGCGAGCAGCATCGCGGCGTAGATGTGCCCCATGTATTCGGGTTTCGAGGCCGCATCGGGGTTCCTGACGGCGTTCTCGAGGAGTTCGAGCAGAGGAGCGACGGCGTCTTCCCGGCGTGAGACGAGCTCGCGAACGGCTTCGAGCGGGAAATGGTCGTTCGCGCGGAGAATCGCTTCGATTTGGGCGGCCACGGATGTCTGCATCATCGGACAGCCGGCTCCAGGTGGGTCTTGCCGCCCATGTAGGGGCGCAGGACCTCGGGAATGCAGACCCTGCCACCCTCGTCCTGGAAGTTTTCCATGATCGCGACCCAGGTGCGGCCGACGGCGAGGCCGGAGCCGTTCAGCGTGTGCACGAAGCCCGTTTTGGCGCCCTTCCCCTCGCCCTTGAACCGGATGTTCGCCCGGCGGGCCTGGAAGTCCTCGAAGTTGCTGCACGAGCTGATCTCGCGGTAACAGTTCTGCGATGGCAGCCAGACCTCGATGTCGTAGGTTTTCGCGGCTGAGAAGCCCACGTCGCCCGACGAGAGCGTGACGACGCGGTAGGCCAGGCCAAGCCGCCTGAGCACTTCCTCGGCGTTGGCGAGCAGGGCCTCGAGTTCCTCATAAGACTTGTCGGGATGCGCGTATTTGACCAACTCGACCTTGTCGAACTGGTGCTGGCGGATCAGGCCGCGCGTGTCCTTTCCGTAGCTGCCCGCCTCGCTGCGAAAGCAGGGGGTGTAGGCCGTCATCTTCATCGTCAGCGCCGACTCGGGCAGGATCTCGCCGGCGTAGAGGTTCGTGACGGGCACCTCGGCGGTCGGAATAAGATAGTAGTCGGTATTCTGCAGTTTGAACAGGTCGGCCTCGAACTTCGGCAGCTGGCCGGTTCCCCGCATCGCGTTCGAGTTCACCATGTAGGGGGTCCAGACCTCGCGGTACCCGTGCTCGCCGGTGTGCAGGTCGAGCATGAACGTGGTCAGCGCGCGCTCGAGGCGGGCGCCGTCGCCGCTCAGGACCGAGAACCTGGCCCCGGCGATCTTCGTGGCGCGGTCGAAATCGACGACGCCGAGCTTCGTCGCGACGTCGACGTGGTCTTTCGGCTGGAACCCGAATTTCGGGGCTTCGCCGATCCGGCGCGCCTCGACGTTCTCCTCGTCGCCGCCGCCCGCGGGAACCCCGGCGTTCAGCACGTTCGGAAGGGTCATCAGGATCTCGTCGAGCTTGCCGTCGACCTCGGCGACCTTCTCGTCGAGGCTCTTGATCCGGTCGGAGACTGATTTCATTTCGGCCAGTATATCATCGGCGGGCTGCTTCGCCTGCTTGCGTTTGGCGATCTCCATCGACGCCTGGTTGCGCTTCGCCTTGAGCTGTTCGACCTCGAACACGAGGTTCCGGCGCTCGGCATCGAGGGATTCGAGCGGTGCCAGCTTCGGGAACGAGAGCGTCGCCGCGTGCGGGACGAGCGCGTCGATCGCCGCCTTCGACCGTTTCGGCTCCACGCCTGCCTTCTTCAGCAGGTCGACGACGGCGGGGTCGGAAAAATCGACGTCGCATCGTCGGATCATGTTGACCTTGAGGCCGTCGGGGTTCGTGCGGATCCACTTGATGTCTAGCATGCTCGTCTCCTGGAATGGCTGGAAATGGTGGTGAAAACGAAGTGTACTCCGTCAGGATCTCCGTTTCAAGATGAGAGACCCGAAATACAGCAACGGCACGACGATGCCGATCAAAAACACCCATTTCATGGTGTCGGAGAGGTCGCCGCCGGATGCCAGGGCTGCGGCGAATCGTTCCGGGCCGAGGCCGGTGAGATACACCGCTCCGTTCACGTAGCCCTGGGGCTTGCCGCCCTTGAACTCAGCCAGCAGCCAGACGTCCTGCCCGGCCAGCAGAAACCGCTCCTTCACGCGCCACGCGACGGTGGCGGACGCGGGCATCGCCTCCGCCATCGAGCTCACGATGGGGGCCTGGTCGTGGCGGATCTGAAGAAGATCTTCCCAGGGCTTGATCCCGAACCAGTCATCGAACCGAAGCTTCGCCGGGCCGTCCGTCATCTCGAACGGCGCGCCGGTCACGTCGTCCTGTACCTTCCGGAACGCGAATCGTTTCGTCCACTCGCCGGCTTTGCGGATATCCTCGACCATCGACTCGTACCGTTCGGTGCGCTTCCACAGGCAGGGCTGCTCGCCGCACAGAATCGGCGCCGTTCCGGACGCGAGTTCGAGCCGCCCTTTCACCCAGGCCGGCCCGTCCTGCCGCAGCACTTCATCGAGTCGCTTTTGAACCGCCGCCGCCGCAAGTTTACCAGCTTCTTCCCGCTCTGTGTTGACGATCTGCATACCGATATACCCCATCGCCGAAAAAACGAGCGAAAAGAAGCAGGCAGCCCCAACAAGCCCATGTATCAGACATCCCATCACCGATTATCTCCGGTTCACCGCACCCCCGGTGCGGACAATTTTCATCTACAATCTCGTCTCACGCATATCACGATAATGCCCTCGAAAACCTGATACCGTTTGCGCTGAGGTATCGCAGCACAAAAGCACAAAATGTCTCTTGCCCATTCGACAGGCTCAGGTCAGTCTTCGAGATCTCCGTGCGAATCGAACAACGTTGTTCTTCTGCAGATTTCCTAGAGCATGATAACGGTATGGGCCGCATTGCACTCGAGCCGGATGAAGTGGAGAAAGAAGGTTCATGCCGGGCACGCGTTTCGTGAGCTCCGAAACGTCTCCGCTCCCGGAGCGGAAAAGAGCACAGGAAGAATATATTCCGTTACGGTCACCCGCAATGCAGATATTGCTGCACCAGGTTCATCAGCGCGTCCCCGTCGCCGAACATCCGCTCGCTGAGGTCTTTGTCGTTGAATTTTTTGAGCGTGGCGGCGATCCCATCGATCATGTGGGGCGGGAAGACCTGGTATTTCTCGTAGTATGCCCGATCCTTGAGCAGTTGTTCGCCGGCCTCGAAGCAGGAAGCGGGCAACTGGGGCAGGTGGAGCCCCGCCTGGTTCTTGCCCACGTCGAAGCTCACGTACAGCTTCTCGGCCAGTTTCAGCGCCTCGTCCGCGTTCTCGAGCCCGTGGCGGGCGGCGGTGGTGATGCCTGCCAGCAGCAGGTAGACGTTAGCGGATCCGTCGGCGCTGCGCAATTCGACGGTCTGGTTGGACATCGGATCGCTGTAGGGTTCCTTTTCCTGCGGGTTGGCTTCGTATGCCATGTTCGCCACGCCCTTCCAGCCCAGCGGCACGCGCACGAGCACGGAGCGGTTGCTGTCGCCCCAGCAGATGTTGGTGGGAGCCTCCTGGTGCGGCACCAGCCGCAGGAAGGAGGTCGGCACCACGTTGCCGAAGGCGGTGATCGAAGGCGCCAGTTCGAGCAGGCCGCCGATCATCTTCCGAGCGGTCAGGCTCAAAGAACCGGTCTCATCGACCATCTGATTGCGCCCGTCCTTGACCAGGCGCGCATGGATGTGCAAGCCGCTGCCCGCGTGGCCGACGATGATCTTGGGAGCGAAACTCACTTCCAGGCCGTGCTTGTAAGCCACCTCTCGAATCGCCCACTTCGCGACCACCAGCTGATCTGCGGCGTCCTCCACGTCGACCGGTAGGAACTCGATCTCGTGCTGCACGTATTCCCAGTCTCCCGAAACGATATTGCCGACCTCGGAATGACCGTACTTGATGCGACCGCCCATTTCCGAAATCAGGTTCATGGCCTCGATGCGAACCATTTCCCACTTCGCAAAGGGGTGGGATTCGTGATATCCCTTCTGCGGTGTGATGGTGTAGATCTTGTCGAGTTCGGAAGACAGGTAAAACTCGAGTTCCCCGAGCGCCTGGAGCTGCATACCGGTCTTTTCCTTCAACGACGCATGCGCCTTCTTCAGAATGTTCTCCGGGGCGATGTTGAGGGGTTGGCCAGTCTTGTCGAAATAGGAACACAGGATGTCGACGGTGGGAATCTGGGCGAAGGGGTTGACGAACGCCGTCCGGTATCGGGGAACCACATACAGGTCGCTGGCGCTGGCCTCGACGTAGCTGAACAGGCTCGACCCGTCGACCCGCTCGCCGACCGACAGGATCTTGTCGAGGTATTTCTTGTCGTTGATGATGAAGTTCAGCAGCTTGAGCTTGCCGTCGCCGCCCACATAACGGAAATTGACCATCCGGATGTCGTTTTTCTCGATGAAATGAATGAGATCCTTCTTGGTGAAATCATTCGAGCTCTTATCGAGGAAACGCACCAGCTTGTTCGGGTTCAGCGCGATCTGTTCGTTCATCGGTATTCTCCGCTTCGGAAATGTCGATTCGGTCCTCTCGACCGGGTGTCATGATACCACAACATGCGAGAAAGAAAAGCCCGGACGCCAAGATCGGAACGTGTTCTTCCGGCACCGAGCGGTGCCAGTCCACGCCGACGGGTTCACGGATGGTCGGTCCCCTCAGAGGGGCAACGGCGGGGTTTTCGGGCCGGGCGGGGCGATGCAGCCGGGGCCTTCCGCGGTTGCCGAGTTCACGGCGGCGGAGACTCTCGTTCCGATCATCGGTCCTGCTGGAAATGGGCCGAGCAGGCTCTGAATCGCAGCGATTTCCCCCGCTCCGACCGGCTCTTCGCCGGTTCCGAGCCACGCGGGCCAGGATTCCGGCGGAAGAATGCACGGCATGCGGTCATGGACGGCCGCGACGAGCTCGTTCGGGGAGGTCGTCAGGATCGTGCAAGTGTCGAATTCTCCCCCGTCGGGCGAAACCGACGTTTCCCACAGGCCTGCGAAAGCGAACAGTCCGCCATCGCGCATCCGAAAATACCAGGGGTTTCGTTTTCCGGCCTCGGCTTTCCATTCGTAAAAGCCGGTGGCGGGAACGAGACAGCGCCGGCGCCGGAATGCCGTGCGGAACGCCGGCTTCGTCGCAGCCGTTTCCGAACGGGCGTTGATCAGCGGTTTTACGGGTTTCTCCCCAGCCCAGGAAGGGAGGAAGCCCCACAGGGCGTGAGCGAACTCGCGGGAACCGGTCGATGCATTCCGTCGAAGCAGAAGAACGGGTTGAGATGGGGCAATATTATATCTTGCCGTATATTGCACGAGCGGTTCGGCCTTCATCGCATCCAGCAGGGACTGCCAGGTCGCGATGAGGCTGAACCGCCCGCACACGGGGTCGCTTCCCCGTCAGGCCAGTGCGTGGAGGCCCTGATGGTTCCTGATGCGGGCCTTGTACACCTTGCAGGCTTCGGCGATGATGAAGATGCTGCGCCGGATCTTTTCGGGATCGACGACGAGGGCGAGCCGGACCTCGTTCGTTCCGCGGCCGGGCGTCTGGTAGAAGCTCATGGCAGGCGTCACGCAGACGGTCTCGGTGCCGATGTTGAACTTCTCGAGCAGGAACAGCGCGAAGTCGTTGATGTCCTCGATGCCGGGGAACTGAATCATGAGATAGAACGCGCCCGCCGGGCGGGGCGCGACGACCCAGGGCATGTATTCGTTGATCGCCTCCATAGCGGCGTCGAGGCGGTCTCGGTAGGTCTTGCGCATATCGGCGAAGAAGGCGGGGTGGCGCAGCGCATGGTCGTAGGCCGCGGCGACGCCGTACTGCAGGATGTCCGAGACGCTCGCGACGGTGTGGGCCTGGACCATCGAGATTTTCTGGATGATCGGGGCGCGGGCCACGACGAAGCCGATGCGCGCGCCGCACAAGGCGAAGCTCTTGCTCGCCGAGTCGATCACGATGATGCGGTTCATCAACGATTCCATCTGGTCGGGCGGCAGGTCGACCTCGAGGATGCTGAACGCCTCCTCGTCGCCGAGGATCATCTCGCGATAGACCTCGTCCGAGATCAGGAACAGGTCGTGCTTGATCGCGAGCTTCGCGAGCCGCGTCACTTCCTCGGGGGTGAAGATCTTGCCGGAAGGATTGCAGGGACTATTGAACAGGATGGCGCGGGTTTTCGGCGTGATCTGCTTTTCGATGACCTCGTCGGGGGGAAGGACGAACCCCTGTTCGGCGAAGGTCGGCACGCTTTTCACGACGCCGCCGGAGACGGCGAGAAAGCCGGCATACGGCGGGAAGAACGGCTCGATGCAGAGGATCTCCTCGCCCGGCTCGCAGATCGCGAGAAACGTGTTCGTCAGCGCCTGGGACGCCCCGCACGTGACGAGCACGTTCTCGGTGTCGATGACGAGATGGCGCCGCTGGGTGCGGCCGAAATAGGCGTTCAGATACCGCGCGAACGTCTCGCGCAGGAACTTCTCGCCGATGAAGGGCGAGTAGCCCGAATGGCCTTCGCGGGCCCGCTCGGCGATCGCATCTGGGAACACGGAGATGCACTTGATGTCGGGCTGACCGATATTCAGCTCGTAGACGGTCTTTCCTTCGCTGATCAGCCGTTTGGCGATCGCCATCATCTGCCGGATCGAACTGGGCGAGAGATTCTCCACCCTCTTCGCATACCGCATCCCTTCCATCATTCCGCTCCTTTTCCCTGTTCGTCACGCCTCGCACCGTTTTCGGTGTCGCACCGCGAATTTTACCATAATTTCACCACCGAGAGGAATTCTGGGGACGGACAATTCTGGGGACGTGATACCGAACTATTAAGTTCGGTATCACGTCCCCAGAATTGTCCAGAATTGGAACACCCCCGAAGCCTGGCGGCTCCGGGGGTGTTCTATAGAATACTTTATTTATTTGGGACTGGGGCGGGAACAGCAGCGGATGCCGGGGCGGCCGGTGCGGAAGCCGTCGCGGCGGGGCGGTTCAGTTTTTTGCGGAGTTCGTCGGCGACATGCCTGTTACTTTCCCAGGATACTGGTTTGAATTTCCGGCAGGTTTTCAGGCAGAAGCCCGCTGTCAGACGCAGGCCGCAGATCTGCAGGCGTAACCATCTCAGCGGGTATAAGCCGATACGCTGCCCTCTGAGACGATCGATATTCGCAACTCCAGGCCCTGTTGGCTTTCAGCAGCTTGACTCCGAAAAAGCCGATCATGAACAGAACACATAGGGGCAGCAGCAGCGAATAGCGAACGTCTTTTATCAGGCCACGGTCGAGCAAGTATTCGACGTATTTGTGCGACAGAACGACAACCCCGATTATCGAAGCCGCCACAAGAGACAAAGCGGCAAACATATACAGAAACAGCTCGCCGGTATCATCGATAAGGTCTGTAAGCTCACTTTGATTCTCAAGCCGCATGACGCACTTGCGGTACCGTTTCTGGAGACAA
>DAOSOK010000050.1 GCA_035373905.1 Candidatus Ozemobacteraceae bacterium
AGAAGCCATCAAGAAAATTATCTCTCCTCAAAATTGGTACGTCGGGAAAATGCGTTTCACGGGTGGGAAATATAACGCGTCGCCCATTTTGACAGAATTTTTCGAGCATTTTGACAGAAATGATACCAGTTCGACAGAAAAAAAGCCCCGCGTGAGCGGGGCGAAAGAGAGGAACATTAACCCAGGTTCTTCGGAACCAAGAAATTGCAGATCAGAAGCTCGCTTGCTTCTTTCCCTTTATCCTTTGCAGCGCTGTAATTGAGCTTTGTTGTGACCATCTCGAAACCGGCAAACATCTCACGGACTTCGGGGCGATCATTCAGGCTCAGAATGCATTGCCCCTTGAGCTTTTGAAGGATGTTTCTGATTTTTTCAAAGTCTTCACGAGCGAACAGCCCTTTGCCATAATCACCCTCGCATCCCCAATACGGCGGATCGATATAGAAAAGTGCTTCCTTGCGATCGAATTTTTCGATGCACTTTTCATAAGGGAGATTTTCGAATATCACGTTCTCCAAACGTTGATGAGTCTCAATCAGACTCTCCTCTACTCTGGAGAGCGGAAAAGATTTCGCTCCAAAGCTGGGCGAACCCAGTTTCCCCGCATATCCTCCCCTGAGAAGATAGTAGAGACGAACAGCACGCTGAATGTCGGTTAGCGACTCAGTATGAAGGGCCTTTTGTCGCTCAAATTCGTCCCTGCTGATGATTGTCCATCTGACTTGTCGGATGAACTCTTCAATATGGTTTTGAACGACTCTGAAAAGGTTGATAACTTCCCCGTTAAGGTCGTTTAAAATCTCGATCTTGCTCACTGACTTTTCGAGCAAGATTGTTGCTGACCCTCCAAATACCTCGCAATAGAGCTCGTGCGGCGGCAGTAGTTTGACGATTGTCTTGGCAAGAAGCCTTTTCCCGCCAAGATAGGGAACGAGTTTGGACATTTGAGCTCCCGATATAATATTTATGAAAAATATAATGCGGGCTTACCCTTAATGAGCCGCTTTCTCTCCTCCCCTCAACACCAACTCTTCATAGAATCAGAACACATCCTGCTTGATCCATAGGCACGACATCGACACGGAGTCGCCCCTGGATCCGCTTTCATTCAGAAAACCGACTGCGTAGCAGTTATCAGGCAGCGGCTTATCGGAAAATCCCGTCTGCTTGTATGCAGCAAGATTTGCTATTTCGTTGTTTTTATATGTGTAGACATATATGTTATTGCCTGGATGGCTCGCTCTTAAAACTGCGATTTTACCGCCGTTATCCGAGACTGTAATGCGCCGCACTGGATAACCGGGGGAGATGTCTGGATATCTCGTAGCCTCGTAAAGTCCGTTTGTTCCGTTAAATTTGTAGACCATGAAAAAAGGCTCGCGTGGCCCGACGCTAATAGCGATTGTGGAACCATCGCTGGATATATCCCCATGAGCGCCATAATTTTGAGAACCTGTGGATGGAACGCAATATAGTTGCGCCGGAGGTCTTAGACAAGATTCGTAAGCCGATGCCACTTCAAAACGGTTATTTGTAGCGCTCCATGTCAATACGCCAAATCCCTCATACAAACAACACAGTAATACTTTATTGCCGTCTCCGGACATAGCTGCGAAGTTACCTTGGCCGCTTTCAGAGCCGCCGGACCAATACGATGACGCATTTCCTCTTTCGTATCTATTGTTCGTTTCGTTCCATAGATAAGCGTATCTATAAGGTTGAGAATATCCTATTAAAAGGCGAGATAGGTCTGACGAACCTGAAAATACTATCGTATTATATGCTGGAGCCGCTGGAGCTTTGTCTGGATCTGCCGTTTTCTCATATCTCTGATTTGATTCATTCCACTTGTAAGACCACAGATACGGAGAAGTATTTGAATATACAATCAACTTGCTTCCGTCAGAAGTTAGCTTGCACATGCTGCAATAATCCGATGGTATCGAATCTGGATCGGTTGTTTTTTCATACCTATTATTTGATGAACTCCACTTATATGTTCTCAAATACGGAGACTGCATGAGCGATACGACTAGATACATACCATCATAAGAAAGAGCAAAATCAGAAATGTTATAGCCGACAGCCGTATCAATAGCGTTTGTTTGTTCGTATCTATCATTTGTTTCGTTCCATTTGAACGCATATATATATGGCGAAAAATAAGGATTTACGCCTACTAAATAATTGCCATCGCCGGAAAGACGTAACCCGTATGTATAATTTATTGCGTATGAACCATCATACGGGGCTGGAGATGTTCCGCTTATATCGTTCGTCTTGATCGGAAAATTTATTGCGCTTGGGTCTAAAATGCTTTTTCGAACGACAAATACGATATCCCCTGCCTCGCATGCTTCCGCAAGAGTCACAGTCTTTGGTGTTGTTCCCGTTATCTCTCCACCGCTCCCGCCGGTCGATATTGCTGCAATTTTTTCCGCGTAAGAGCGGAATGTGTCGCTCTCCGCCACGGATATCCCCTTCGCGATGATTGCTTGCCGAATAAGATCCTTTGTGTCACTCAGATAAGTCAGTTTGTCAATAATGCTCATATCGTCTCTCCTAGTATGCTATTCGCAAGCGCATCGGCAGATGCTAAAGCAGATACAACCATGTCTTCTTCCGCTATTTCATCAACGCCAGACGTATCAAGCGTGGCCGGTTCGGCCACATTAAGTATGATCTCCCCGTTGACTTCGTTGGCTTTCGCAGATATAGCGGTAACTTTTGTTTTCACGACTTCAGCGGCTTCAAGTTCAGTCATAAAGTCAGCCTCCCCGAATGGAACAAACAGATTTCCGGACGAATCGACGGCTACTTCAACGGATTCCGTCGTGCGGGCCTTTGCCTTGACACCGCCAAGGATCGACGCCGTGGCGATCGGCAGGGTGTATGTTCCTCCGCTGCTCCCGCCTCCGCCGCCCTCGAACGGGTTTACCCCGACGTATTGCAGAGCAGATGCTGGGTCTGTTGGCGTTGTTGGTGCTGGTAGACTCATTTTTCACCTCACGATGCCAAGGTCTGCTGGATCGTTCCGGACACGCTTCCGGTGCTGATAGAGGCTTGAGCAAATGCGGCTTCGATAATGGCTGCATAGCCCCAGCCCCAGTTCGTCGTGGTTTCTCCGATCACGATGTAGTATTTATTGGGTGTTTCGTCAGACCTGTAAAATCGCAGTTTCAGACGTTCATTTGCAGTATCCCCAACCAATACATTCTTCCAGCAGTCTGTGCCCCAGCCGTTTTTCACATTGAGGCTGCACCCGAACTCGATTACAGTGCCCGGCAGGGTCATCTTGACGAAGACCATATTTGATGGTGCATCGGATATACAAAAATAGTTTGATATATATATTTTGATCTGCCCTGTGAATCCGCCCAACACCGATCCTAGCCCGCACCAGCCGCCTGACGGAGACACCACGATTGCTCCAGTCCGTATTTCACCAGAAAATGATCCAGATGCCGCACTGATATCGCCCGCAAACCGTGCATTCCCGCTCGAATCTATAGCGAACTTTTTTGATTGAATTACGCCAGTATTAAGGTCGATCATGGTCCCACCTGTCGAAAAATCGCCTGACGTGTATGCGTAGTTCAGACTGCGAAGCAACCCGGTGAAAATGCGGTCAGCCGTGATCGTCCCCTGCTCCCGACCTACCCAGAACGTCGCTTCGGAAGCCAGCTCGAACTGGACTGCGGAAACGACCATATTTGCACCGTATCCCGATACGGGGGTGTGAGCTGGAAGCATGACGTAGAGAATGGCGTAGGTGGCAGTCTCCGGGGCTGTCCCTGAGACGTAAAATCGACCCGGTGCATCGTTTGTGGCGGCTTCCTGTGAGATGTATCCGGCTGATGATCGCCATTCGATGATGAGATCGTATGGCGGCACAACATCGGTGGGAACCGCATCATCTCGCGTGACATGGACGGAGAAACAATACGGTTCGTTCGGCTTGACGGTGACGTTCTGCGCCAGCCAGAGCCGGTTTCCGGTGGACGCAGCAAACGGGCGCATTTTGATCCCTTTGCCGGTCATGACAAGCGTCGGCTTGTTCGTAGCAGTCAAGACGCTGACACCGTTCACCGGAATAGCCGCGTCCCCGGCGATAGTCCATCGACCGACGACGGCTTCCGTTGCCGTGCCGTCCATCGCGAACGCGTTTTGAAAATCAAGAAAGGACGGATCTTCGATCAAATTTTTTCCCAACGCAGCGAGCTGAGAAACAGCAGCAACAGCCGCCGAAAGGCGAGCCGTGTCCAGTATCCCGGTGGTGATCTTTTCGGCGGCGAGGTTCGCGACGTGCGCGTTCCCGATGATCCCTTCCGCGATCTGGATGGCGGAAGTGATTATGGCTTCGTTCGCGATCAGGATGTCCGCCGTGAGGACTTCCCGGAGGCGGGCCTTCTGGATCTCGACGACGACCCCTGCGGTCGCGTCGTCGTTGCATGTAAACGCGGGGCCGATATACCGCGTGCCGGGCGGGACAGTCGCAAATGTCTTGCTGAACTCGGTCCACGTCGACGTCGCCGCGATGGCGCTGTCCTGTGCGGAAGTCGTCCCGAGAAGCGTCTTTGCACCGTCATAGAAGGCGAAGCCCAGACCGTGTGAGCCGCCGCCGGTTGCCCGGAAGAACGCGGTCAGGACATATTTTCGCGTCGAATCGTAGGGAGCAAGCCCATCGAGCGCAACACCGAACACGACCCGCTCGCCGGAGGTCGTTTTGAACTCGGTGCCGCCAGCGATACCGTCCGTCACCGGCGCGAAATGCGCTGGATCGGCAACAGCCCCGGCAAGGTCGTTACTCCATGCCGTCGTGTCCTCGAAATACGGGTCGGTATTCAGGGCGTCAGCCGGGGTCAGCTTTCGCAGGATGTCAGCCGCGAGAATCCTCGCTCCGCGCACCGGAGCGGACGCTTCGGACGCATCGCCGATGTTCTTCCAGCAGTCATACGAGCGCGCGAAGTATCTATAATCCTGCGAATAATTCGGGAGATGGTCAGAGTATTCCGCGACACCATCGCGGCTCGAAACGGACGCTAGGTATTCCGCGTCCGCGATGTTCACGGTTGTCCCTCGGTAGACTCGGAACCCGGCGAGGTCGGCAGGCGGATTCTGAAGGCTGATCTTGAGACTTGCGAATGTAAATTTCGAAGTCGCAACGACTGTCGGAATGCCCGGGGCAACCCTATCGCCGGCCGTCGTAATGCTCGCCGTTGCCGACTCTGAGTTTCCCCCCGTGTTTATCGCCGTCAGGCGATACGTATAAAGATGTCCTGGTTTGCAGGGCTCGTGTCGGAATGACCCGGCATTGCTCACTGCGCCGATATCGACCCACGATTGCGGCGACGCACCATCCCCAACTTCGACTCTGACGATAATCGCGTTGGCAACCGGCGTATATGTACCGATTACGTATACTATGCATGTCCCATCCTCTTGGCTTGTGAGACCGGACTGCAGTTCAATCCCGACCGGCTTCAACGGTGAGATGGGAAGAGGCGCGGCGCGGACGATCGGATCGAGGCTCGGGTCGGTCGTCGATTCGGGGGTAGTGGTATTGAAGATCGCGTCGTCATACGAGCGCAGTTCGACTCTTGATTCGTCGGTCCCCTGGGAAAGCGACGTGACACGGAAAAGACGGCCATTCGGGAATTCCGGCACCCTGATCGTGACGACCTCGTCCTCTTCGAGGGTGCGAGTGCCGACGGCCACATCCGGCGTCTGGATCTGCATGCGCAGCTCGCCGTATTTCTCGATGTTCGCGACGTAATCGGCGATCGCGTTGCCGGTCGTGTGGTCTCTGACGAGATGCTGCTCGAGAAGGTTTTCCTCCTCGCCGATCGTGCCGATCGTCCGCGTCGCCGAGCCCAGGAACTGCTTCGTGATGAAATCCGCTCGGTAGTCCACCCGCGCCCGCTTGTGACGCAGGGTTGAATCACCCGGCCAGAAGGAATACAACAGGATGTTGTTCTCGTCATACTCCTTCACGCTGTCGGTGGCCACATCGACGCGCAGCCGCCATTTCCCGGCCGGCTTGTCCAGGCGCAGTCTGCCGCCCAGGCACATCTGCGACAACCAGTAACTCGACAGCGCCGCCTGCGACATCATGCCGTCAAGATGCAGACCGAGCGTGTCGCAATCGAGAATCGCCTGGTCGAAGCTCGCGGTGTCGATCGAATCAGCCGGCTCGCCCAGGCCCCAGCCGCACGCCCCCGTATCGGCCGTCGTCAGATACGCCCGGATCACCCGGGCCGCGTTCCGGCCCTCGGCCTCGGTCGAGCCGATTTCGAGCCCGACCAGCTCGGCGCTGATCTCGGGCCATGCTCCGTTCGAGTCGCGCGGATCGGCGTCGAACTTCACACAGACCAGTCCCGGCCAGATTGCCTGATCAGCCGTCCCCAAATACGTCGTAAAACCGGTTGTAATGGCCTTTCGATCGCTCTTTACGCGCACGAATGACCGGCATTTGCCCACGCAAAACGCCCAGGTGAACCCCGCTCGATCGATCAGAATGCCCGAGACGGGTATCGGGTCGCTCGTCGTTCCGCCGATGACCGTCGGAATCGTGGTGTTGACCGCGTCGCGAGAGGCACCGGTGAACGTGACCAGGCGCACGGTTTCATCAGGCACCTGGCGTTTGAACACGGCAAGCGTGTCCTGACCGGCCCTGATGCTCAGCAACCCGTTACTGCCCTGTTCCCAGGCCTTGATGATGCCGTTCCAGCTGCCATCGATCCCGGTCACTTCGATCTCGACGGCACTGTCGGTCAGGGCATCGTTCAGCGACTCATCAACGACGCCGATGTATCGCTCGGCATTCCAGACGTTCAGCGTTTGCGTCGTCGTGGGAATCCCGTTCTCCGTTGCTCGCGCCGCCCGCTCGATCGGTACGGTGTTCGTGAGAATCGGTCGCCACGCGAAGCCGGAATGCTCGGTCGGCCCGTCTGAAACCCGGTATACCGCCCCGCCTGGTGCCGTGATCTTGACGAATACGCTCATCAGACCACCTCATCCAACGTCATGGAATCGTCGGCATCCTCTGCCCATCGAATCGTACCGTCCGACTCATCTGGGCCGTAGACCAGCCAGACATCGGCAGGGCTGCCCAGATCGGCCGAGATCGCAGCGATGTCCCAGGTAAGCCGAAAACCCCGGATCGAGGCCCAGTCGTCGTTGATCGTCACGCCGAGCACCTGGCGTTTGATGGCGAGAGCCTTTTTCCGGACGCGGCCGCTGATGAACTGCTGCACAAGCTTTGGGGCAAGCACCCGACAACGGATCTCGCCGACCGTCGGAACCACCTCGGCAGACCCGAGAAGAAGATTTCCGAGCGCCGGCACGATCGGCTCCCCCGCGTCGAGCGTCTGACCGGCCGGAATCAACAGCCGGAACCACCGCTGCGTGAATGTGCCCAGATCGAACCAGCCCTTGCGGTTCGCGATCCGGTCGAGGCCGAGGTTCGCCAGGATATTCACCGCCGGAGACGACCACTCGTTCGTCGCATTGCCCTGCAGCCGGCACACTGGAAAGTTCGCGTTGTTGAGGAACACCGTATCGATTGCCGGCGCGCCCGCGCCGCGATCGACGGTGACCCAGACGTCGCCTGCGTAGTCATTCACCCACCAGCGGAGGTTCGGTTCGATCGACTGAAGATTCGTGACCGGAAACTCGGCATTGGAGCCTGATGCGGCGATGACGTTGAGGGAATCGAATTCTTTCAGCAGCTTCATGCGTTCCTCACTTCAGCCGAGGCAACTGGGCCGCCTCGAAGCCTTTCCGGATGACTGCGGCCGTATCTGGATCGCGGCCTTCGATGATCGAAAGCCACTCATCGAGCCGCGTCCGGCCGTCGGGGGTATCGGTGAAGGCGATCAACACTTCCTTGCCGCCCTGGTCGCGAATCTCGCCGACCGTCGTGAAAATCGAGGAGAGCAGGTCATCGGCCCGCTTCTCTTTCTTCTCTTTTTCGAGCTGTTCGATTTGCTGATCGAGCTGGAGCGACTGGAGCTTGGCATTCAAAAGGGTCGTCTGAATCTCCTGGAACCGCTCGAATGCCGCCGCCTGCTCCTCGATCGCGAGCGTCTGGTCATTCGCCTCTGCCTCGGCGTCTTTCCACATCTTCTCGTAGGCTTCGATCGCCTTCGACATGCCGGACTGTCGGCTCTTGAGCACCTCGGCGAGCTTCGCCGGATCGTCACCGGCCTCAAGCTGCCGCTTCTGGAGTTCGAACTCTGCCAAGCCGGCCTGCTTGATGCCGGGAAGCATCAGGCTGATCATGTCGCGGTTGGTGCCGAGCGCCTGGTCGCCGTTCGCCATGCGCAGAAGCGCCTGCGCCCCGATCGTGTCTGCCGCGAGGGGGTTGCTCATGATGAAGCTCGCCGCGTTGTTTCGGGCGGTGCCGATCGCCGTGCTCAACGATGACTTCGCCTGCATCTGCTGCGTCAGGATGTCGGCTCGTTCAGCCTCGGTCATCTTGTATGCGCTTCCGGTTTTGATCTGGCTTTCCAGCGAGGAAATCTGGTTTTGAAGATTCTGGATCCGAGAGCCGTACAGGAAGCCCCACCTATTTTGGGAAGCATTGGCCTGCGCGGCCTGCAGTTGGTGCGTCAGATCCGTCTTTTGCGACTGCAGTCTGGAGAGCTCGTCCGAACTCATGACCCTGTCGTTGGCCCGGGTCGCTACTCTGTCGATGTCGGTCAGGGCCATCTTCAGCGGCTCGATGTCACTGAACTGACCGGCCTGGGCGATCTCATACTGCCGCCAGGCCTGCTCGCCTTCGACTTTCTTCTGCAACTCCTTGATCGCGTCGATGCTCGCCTGGGCGGCGGCGCTGCCTTCGAGGAGGTAGGTCGTGGTTTTTTTGCTCGTGATGCCGTTGCCGGACTTCGTCTTACGGACCCAGGTGTAGTTGAACGAGGCTTCATCGAGAAGGCGGCGGGTTTCCTCCGTGATGCCGGTGTTCTTCAACAGCTCGTCGCGGAGGGTTTTCGCCTGGCCCACCTGAGTATTCAGGTCGGCGCTGGAGTCGAAGCTCTCCTGGCCATGCACGACGCTGCCGCCGAACAGGCCACCGGAGCCGAAAAGACGGTTCACGGCGAAGCCGGCGACTGCGCCGGTGAGGAGGTTCGAGCCGATATTGCCCCACAGGAGCTTGCCGTTCTTCGCCATCGGCTTGAGCAGCGTGCCGAGGAGGCCGTTGCCCGCAGAACTCGTGGAAGACGAGGAGTTGCCGCTCAGGTATTTCTGGACCGCGTTGACAGGGTTGAGGATGTCGGTGATTCCGAAACCTTTGTTGGTGCTGACGAGATTGTTTTGCCCGCTCAGATACCCGATGATGTTGCCGCCGCCGCCGCTGAAAAGGGCCTGTGTGAGGCCGTAGGAAAGGGCCGAAGAGATCTGCCGCAGCATGTTATCGCCGAAGCCCTTGGCGAACTTCTCCGCGATGTTCCCGCCACGCGTGAAGCCATCGGCCAGGCCGGCCTCCGTCGCATCGGCAAGGCTGAGCGTCATGCGGCGGTCGAACTCTTCGGCCTGCTGCTTCGCCTTCTCGAACGCCTCGTCGAAGGCCTTGTTCTCGTCGTCCTTCTGCCACTGCCGCATCTGCGGCTTCACCTTGTTCGCAGCGCCCTTCATGGCTTCGTAGCCGACCGTGATCGCGCCGAGGCCGCTTGCATACGCGTTCACCGACTCGATGGCCTTCTCGGAGATCGACGGCACCGACCAGTCGCTCATGCGCTGCATGTAGTCGGTTGCCGTTGCAAGCGTCGGAAGCAGCTTCGCAGATGCCGTGTCGGCGAGGTCGCGGACCCACTTGAGCGGATCGGCCGCCGCTGAAGACGCCATCTTCGCAAGTGCGGCATCGGATGCGGAAAGGGTGTTGACAAAAAGACCTGCTGCCCGGGTGGCCTCGTTCAGGACGGGTATGACGGCCTCTAGGGCTTTCGGCTTGCCGACATTCGTCAGGACCGCCGAGCCATTTCGGATGAAGTCCTGGTTGCCTTCCAGATCCGTCATGAATGACTTGGTGGTCGCCTTGGAATAGGCGTCAAAACGCTCTTTGCGCTTCTGCTCGACTTCTTTTGCCGCGCGGGTCGCTTCATCCGCAGCTTTCTTGGCTTTCTTTCGCGCCTCTTCTTCGGCCTCTTTTCTTTGTTTCTCTTCCTGTTCCTGCCGGGCTTTCTGATCGATCTTGATTTGCTTGAGACGTCGGTCCTGGAAGATCGCCATTTCCCGATCAGCCTTGGTGATCAGGCCTTGAAGGATCCTGTTTTGATTCTGCAGGGTTTCAGCGGTTGCCTGGGGATACTTTCCGGAACCAATCGCCGAATTGTTGAATTCCAGGACTTTCTGATAGTAGCCCTTTTCATATTTTGCTCTATCATACGGATCTTTATACTTATCCGCATCGGGGGCTATGGCCCATTCTTTACCATTCGTTCCTTCATAAGCCCGGCCGGCGGCCTGCCAGACGGAGTTGTACATGTGGACAAGAGCTTCCGCCGTGGGAATGAGATCCGTCCTCATGAAGTCCACGACGTTCGTGATCGTTGGAAGGAGCTCTTCCCCGAAGGCATCCTTGAGGTTCTGAACCGAAGCGGCGGCGCGACGGTAGCTGTCCGCTGCGGTATCCGCCACACCACCCATATCCTGGATCTGCTTCATCCCATCAGCGAGAGTGGCATTGAGGATGGCCTGCACACCTTCTGCCGACTTAATACCGCCTTCCATCTCTCTCAGAGCCTGCGGAATCTGGATTCCCAGATTATCCAGAATCATGGGAGACCCGCGACCGATGCCGGTTACGATATCTTCGAATGCCTGTGAGGTGTCCATCCCGAACAGGCGGGCTTTGTTGCGAGCAACGAGAAGAAGGTTCGCCATCTCGTCGACGTCTTTCGTGACGCCGAGCGACATGGCTTTCGATGCGGTCTTGACGAGTTCGACATCCGAGATGGTCCCATTCGATGCCACCCGGAGCTTGTTCAGCATCGTCTCGGCCGATACGCCGACCGTCCGGGTATACGACTCGAACGACTGCTTCGCTTCGGCCGCCATTGCCGCCTGGCGCGTGAAATCCAGGGCAGTCCCCATCGCGCCGCCGATCTTGTTGACGACTTCGAGGCCCTGATTCAATTCGGTCGAGAACTGGCCGAACGTCTTGATGAACCCCTGCACATCGACGCGGCGGTCCAGGAATGCCTCTTTCATCTTGGCAGAAAGAGGCATCATGGCCGCAGCCATTTGCTGGGCATGCGCCTTGTAAGCAGCGCTGAACGCGTCTATTTTGACTTTCGCGTTGTGGGTTTCCTGGGCGACGTTCCGGATGTTGACCGTGACGTTGTTGATCGTATTCGAGGCTTGGGCCGCACCCGTGGTGAGACCATTGATGACGGCCGTCGTGCCAGCGACGCTGCTCTTCGCGCCGTCGGCAGTCACTTTCATTTTGTCGATAGCGGCATTGACAGGGTTCAGCCCCTGCACGGCGGCCGAGCCGTCGGCCCGGATCACGATGGTGATTTCGTTGTTGTTGCCGCTACCGCTGCTCATCTACGTTTCTTCCCGAAGCCGCCGGCGAAGCCGTGAAATCGCTCATCAACCGGCGGTGTTTCGATGGTGTCTTCCCAGGCCGGCCAGAAATCGGCCAGATCCATGTTCCAGACGGCCCGGGCTTCCAGATGGAAGGCCCGGGCCACTCTCAGGACACAGCGTCTCAGGAACGCCCCCGGCTTTTCCCGGGGGCCGGCGCTCAGACGACGCCCGGCGCCCGGGCGGGATCGTTTGGGGCGAGGCCCGGATTCAGCATCTCCTGCGACCACATCTCCGCGATGTGACCCTGGTGGTTCATGTCGAGGGTCGCGAGCTCTTCGCGGGTGACATCGATCTGGTCGCACTTCGGGTTGCAGGCGATCTCGAGGATGTCGAGCCGATCCAGCGGCACCTGCCGGAGAACGCCGACCGCGCTGTCGGGCAGTTTCCGGTCCTTCTGAGCCGCGATGAGATCGAGATACCGGCGATACTGATCCGCCGTCCATTTCAGCAGAATCGCCTTTTCGCCGATGGTGACGATGATGCGGTTCCCGGGGTAGACCCGGTACGGCAGTTTGTTCTGGTTCAGCAGATCCTGGTCCCTGTTCATTGTTCCTCGCTCCTTATCGCACGATGATTTCGATGTTGTCGGACTTGCCGGGAACGGCATGCGCCTGGCCCGACAGCCCGTAGTGCAGAATGTTTTCCTTGTCCTGCAGGGCGTTTCCGGCCGTGGAGGCCCGGCGCACCCACACCTGGACGATGTTTCCGGCAATGCTGCCGACCTTGGCGTTGAGCGGCCATTCCGTCCGGTTCCGCAGATCGGCCCAGAACGGATGCGTCGCTTCCAGCTCGGCCTCGACCGTCGCCGTCCAGCGCGGGTCGCGCTTCCCGTAACGGAAGCCCTTGATCCCGTTGGCGCTGTTCACGTCAGGCCGCTCGGTGAGCTGGTTTCCGCTCGTGAAGCCGAGTTCGGGCACCACGGCCCCGGAATACGTGCCGAACAGGACTCCCGACGACTCGACCGTCACGGGCATCGTCTGGTTGAAGAAGTCGCCGGCCGGGGTCGCCTCATCCGAGATGCCCCCGAACAGACCGCGCAGCGAGAATCGGCCCGTCGCCACGGCACCGGCCGGGAAGTTCAGGTTGAAGTCGCCGCGCACGGCGAAGGCCTTGAACAGATGCTGCCCGAGGTAGTGGTAGATGGTGGCCGTCTTGGGAGTATCGGTCGAAGCGCGCGAGGCGTAGGCCACGCAGGGCGTGTAGCAGTGGACATACCAGGCGTCGTCCAGGGCGAGCTCGCCCGAGGCGAACGTGAAGGTGATGGTCGCGCCCTCGTCGCCCAGGTTGATCGGCGTCGCCGTCGTGATCACGTTGTCGGTCGAGTTCTGCGTCGCGTCGTCCAGGCAGGTGATCGAGCACTTCGCCACGCCCGACGCGCCGGCCGTCGTGACCTTCACGAGATACCGCACCGGCCGGGTGCCGGTGAACGAACCTCCGGAAGCCACCGCGAGCCCGCTCGGCCCACCGCTGTTTCCGAACGCCTTCTCCGGCGATCCGACCTGGGCGGCGGCGATCACCCGCTTGGTGTAGCCGCAGATCTCGGCCAGCACGCCCCAGTCGGGAGCCACGCCCACCTGGCCGCTGCCGCGCAGTTCCAGGTTCACGTCGAATGCCAGGAACTCCTGGCCGATCAGGACTTTCGCCGCCGAGAGTCCGTTTTCGGCCGCGATGCGCTGGATCTCCTTGTAGGAGTAATCCGGCAGGACGTTGCCGCACAGGATCGCGTTCGCGGCCGGAGTCGGAACGGCATCCGCCCCCTCGGGGTCTTCCAGCTTCCCCAGCAGCAGTTGGTTCAGTTCGATGTCACTCATGACGCCTCCTCAGGCTGTGCCGGGAACCGGCAGATATGCTTTGGCCGTCAGGCCGAGCGTGTAGGCGATGACGCCGCCTTCGTAATCGACGATCTGGATGCCCGTGCATTCGAACCGGCTCATCCCGATCAGGCCGAAATCCTTGCCGATGACCGCGTCCCGGGACGCTTCGATCAGGCCGTAGGTGTCCTGGGCCGCCTGGCGTTCACCGCGCAGGTTCTTGTTCAGAATCAGAATCTCGAAATTCCGGTCGAAAACCGGCCTGGGTGCCCCCTGGGCGCGCCGGTCGAACAGGAAGTAGATGTAGGCCGCCGGAAAGGCGAGCGGGGCAGGCGCATCGCGACGGCCGATCGACTCGACGATCGCGAACAGCTTCTTGTCATCGACCGTCTTCAGGGCTTCGAGAGCGCCTATCAGGGCGTCTTCGCCGTCGGTGATCGTCGCGATTGCCATGCCGTTCGTGTTCTCCTCAGAGTTTCAGGGGGATCTCGATCTGCAAGCCGGGCTTGCCGTTCGAGACCGTGCCGGTGATTACCGCTCCGGATCGGGGGTCTTTGTAGGCCACCCCGACGGAGCCCTTCGCGCCCCGCGCGGCCCGGTATCGCAGAAGAGCGTTTCCCATAGCCACGCCGATGGTGCTTTCATTCGCCCCGACCGCGACCTCTACGCGGCCGGGGCGCTTGTCGGGGGGAGCGGGCGGCCCCTTTCGGCCTGGCTGACGGCTGAATGCAACACCTGACTGCCGGCCGGGAAATCACTCTGGTGCTCGGCCGCCGCCATGTCGGCCGCGATGAGCTTCGCGGTCGCCTCATGCGCCGGTTCGAGCATGACGCCCTGCTTTTTCGCTTCTTCGCGCAGGAGGTCGAGGAACTCTTTCGGCTTCCGGTCTTTGCCGAACAGGCCTTTCTTCTGGCCGACTTCGACGATCCGGTAGATCGCGGGAGCGAACTCGTAGACGAAGCCGTAAGCGGCATCGACCGTGCCGACGATCTGCGCGCCGGTTTCCGTCTTCAGGAGCGCGGGCCGGAGCAGCTTGTAGAGCTGGATGAGGAGAATGACGACGACCATCACGTTGGTGGCCGAGAAAAGGTCGGAATTCATAACGCCTCCATGAGGTTTTTCCAGGTCAGCGGGAGATACACACCCCCGCACGTTCTGAGCCAGCGGGCATCCGGGGAGAGCCGATCCTTCATGGGCCGGATGTCCAGGTGAAGGCCGGGATTGTTCCAGGCCGGGTAGACGCCGATGCCGTTGAACTCGTCGAAGCGGCTCGCGACGATGAACTGATCCACCACGTGCAGGCCGGCGATGTGAATATCCGCCGCCATGCCCCGGTAGTGATAGGACTCGTCGGTGTGGCCGTCCTCGTCATGCGCGTTATGCAGGATGACGGGCCGATCGGCGAACTCTGCCAGGGCATCGAGAGCGAACACGAGCCGCCGATGAACCTTGCGCCAGTCGCCCCATCGCTCGGTGGGCTTGAAATGACGAACCAGCTTCCAGTCTGCTTCGGTCATATACGGCGTGGGTGCTTTCAGGTCGATCATGGCAGCCTCCTAGAACTTGTCGAGCACGGTTTTGGGGAAGATCCGGTCGGTGCGCCTGGCGTCGGTCCGGTATTCGGCCGGGAGCGCAGGCTGGGCCTCCGCGCTTCCCCAACTGAGCTTTCCGCTCTGGATCTGCTGCAAGAGCTTGAGCGCGTTCTCATACCGCTCGGTCACGTTCTCTGGCAGCTTCTGCGAGAAGCGGCGGTTATACAGCGCCCAGATGGCCAGGTCGATCGAGATCGCGTTGATCAGCTTCGGCACCGGATTCAGCGGAAGCGTCACCGCCCTGGTCGAGAGGTAGCCGTTGATGATCGCATCGCCGGTTTCGACGGCCTCGGTCACCAGCGCCGCATCGATCGCACCCGTGCCCGCATCGTCGGTCAGCTGGATCAGCTCGACCTCGGGCAGATGCTTTTCGATGTCCTCGCTCGTGCAGTAGGCCATCGCTTACAGCTCCAGCCTGTGCAGCGTCGTGGTCGCGATCTGGCCCCGGAAGTAGAGTTTCGGGGTAGAGCTTCCGATGATGAATCGGTGGTAGGAACCGCTCGCGATGGTGAACGGCCAGGCGGTCCCGTCCGGAACGGTGGCGTCGCCCCAGTTCACGACGCCGCCGATCGCGCCGACATCGACGGCCCTGGTGTCCGTAGAGGTCACGGCCAGGAGGACAGCTGCGGACGTGCCCACCGTCTGCGATCCCGTCGCCAGGAATTCGTTGAAGGGCAGCTCCTGGATCGGCAAAGGGTAGCGGTGACCGATCCGGTGTTCGGCACCGGCGTTGTCGATGCCGTCACGCCATTTCACGATCGAGGCCTGGGCCGACGCCGGCACCGCCGGCATGAGGATCATCGCCACCAGGGCGAGAATGAGCAGTTTGCGAATCATCGGGTTTTCTCCTTATTTCACCGTCGCGATCACGATCGCTTCGGGCTTGTAGAGCACGGGGAGCGGGCGGGATTCGACCTTGACCCAACGGCCGGAGGGATCCTGCTCGACCCACGATTTCGAGAAGAACATCGAGGCGGGATTTCCCGAGCCGACGCCGTTCGGATCATCCAGATCGACCACAGGTACATAGATCTCGCCGGCGACCTGCTGCGAAATACCGACGAGGACGAACTGGTTCGCGGCGATCATGTCCTGTCTGGCGTTGTTCTGGTCGATGTAAGAGCCCAGGTATTCCTCGATGTCGGTTTCGGCGAGGAACGCGATGCGGCCCTTGTCGGCAAGCTGGTTTCCGGACTGATACTTGAGCAGTTCCAGAACCGCCGGATTTTCGAGAAGAGCATCCATGGCCTCGGAACCGCAGAACGCGAGGAAGCCGTCGACCGCGCCGACCGCCTGGATGATCTGCTTCTTCCAGGCCCGCAGGTTCGCGATGGGTTTCGACTCGGAATCGGTCCACTTCGCCTTGCCGGTCAGCACCGGCTTCTGGGCTGCGGTGAAGTTGTAATCGACGAGGACGGTGCCGGATTCGTCGACGACCTGGCCGGTCAACGCCTTCGCCGCCATGAATTCGCGGGTGCGGTCGATCTTGCCGCGCATGTCGAGCAGCTCTTCGTTGATCTTGTTCGCCAGCAGTTCGGGCAGATACCGATCGCCGAACTTGCGCATGTCGGCCAACTGGGCCGCCGTGATCTGGCGCTTGTCCGCGAACCGGGTGCCGCTGCACGTCACGGTGCTGCGACCGACGCCGCCCGATATCTGAGCCGACTCGTGCAGACGAAGATTCTTGAGGATGCGCTCGCTGCCCGAGATGATGTCCCACTGGAACATGCCTGCCGGCAGGAACTTCTTCGCGGCGAAAACCTTGTCGAGAATCGTGGTCTTGACGGGCTTGATCTTGTTGACCGCCTCGGTCAGGACCGAGGATTTGAAAAGTGTGTCCATGGTGTCCTCCTTACTTCACGAAGATGCCGACGGCGAACAGGTCGGCGGAACCGTTGTCATCGAGACCGACGAGGGCTTCCTCGTTCACGTCGCCGTGAACGAGCAGCGTCGCTTCGACGGTGCCGGTGCCGTGGGCGTCGACGTCTTCCGCCAGGATCGCCCGGGCCGTCTGGGTGCCGTCGTTGGCCGTGTCGCTATACGGCGCGTAGTGGCCGGTTTCGGTGACTTTGCCCATGACGGTTCCGGCGGCGCGGGCGGTCGCATCGGCCGCAAGCGTGCGCGTAACCGTGATGGGCGGGTGGCCGCACGTCAGGGTCTTGAGATCGAGAGAGACTTCGTTGGTGCCGAGTAGTCCGGACATGGCTTACTTGCCCTCCTTCTTGCCGGCGGAACCGGCGCTCACGATCATGTCCACGGCTTTGGCTTCCTCGGAAAAGTCCTGGGACTTCGCCGCTTCGGGCTTCGCCATCGTCTTGAACAGCGGGTGGGAAGCGAATCCCGCGAGGAAGTTGCGGAACCACTGGGACGCGGTCTGCGACTTGCCCTCGGAGAATTCGTAGGTCTGATCCTGGCCGTCGAGCTCCGCCATGAACTCGACGATGCCCTCTTTTTCCCAGGCGGGAAGCATCGTCCCGGCGGCGATCCCGGCCTTGACGAACGTCTCGATCTCCTGGCGCTTCTGCCTGCGCTTGCCCTCGGAGAATTCGGCGCTCACGCGCTTGTTCTCCTCGGCGAGCCGCTTGTTTTCGGCCTCAAGCGTCTCGTTCTTCTTCTGCAGCTCCTTGATTTCCACCTGGTCTGCCTCCTGAAATTTGAAATCATCGATTGCCTGCGAAAACTCGAAGCAATCGTCTTCACGAGATGAAAAGTCCGTGCGAAGCTCCGCCTGCGTGAACGTATGGTCCGGCATGCCCTTGATCGCCGGGGGCAGAGCGCCCAGAAACGCGACGTGGCCCAGCGTGCCGTCGGAGTAGATGCGGACCGAGCGCTTCTTGAACCAGCCGTCGTTCACGGCCTTGGCGAACTCGGGAACGACCGACTTGAACGAGGCAAACAGCTTCGTGCCGACGCGCTTGAGCCCGTCGATCCAGCCGTATGCGGGGCCGCCGGGGACATGGTTCCCCTTGCCCTCTTCGTCGTGATCGATGACGATCGGCGCTTCATGGCGATTCGCGGGATCGTAGGTCGCGACCATGTGGTCGAGATCACCCTCGGTCCAGTCGCGCTCGCGGCCTTTCTTGTCGACGTGCTTGCCGGTTCGGAATATTTCGCACCAATTTTTGTTTTCCATGCCGCAATCATAAAGGCTTTACGAAATATCTTCTCCCGAACAGTGCATGTATTAGTTCGGGTATTTCATCGGTGAATACATCCATGAACGGTTCGATGGAAGCAGATCATAAGAGTCTCTATGATCATTATGAGATTCATAACCGGAGCAAAAGCGATGATACCAGAAATTCCAGATACACAGGCGGCATTGGTGCTCGTGAAGGAAATAGGATTTCCATCACTTCTGTTTTTCGTCTGGTACATCTACCACAAGGCCGAGTCCGCAAAATGGACGACATATCTGCATCAGGTAAGGGAAGAGAATGGAAAACAGTTCGAGCTTTTCCAGAACATCATCGACCAGGGCGAACGTGCCCGTGAACAACAGTTCGTTCTACTGAAGGAAACGATCGAAACCGTCAATTTCCATTCGAACATGCTCGGGCGCATCGAGCAGAAAATCGACACGAGCCAATACTGCCCGCTCGTGCGAAAGGAGCAGAACAAGTCATGAATCCCGAGCGATTACAGATGAAAGGGCTCCTTGCCGACCAAAAGAAGCGCGAACGACGGCTCGATTCCGAGATTTCCGGCCGGATCACGCTGATCCGCTCGATCCTGAACCCGTATGCCGAGGACGTCACGACGCTCGACACCGAGAGCGGCCTGAACGAGATGACGGCCCTCCACAAGGCCGTGACCGAGCTGCGCGAGCTCCGAGCCAAGATCGCCAGGCTGGAAGGCGACCTCGAATAATGGCCAAGAAACAAGCCTACTTCGCCGAAGCCGAGCGGCTCTACGTCGTCGAACAGATGACGCTGGCCGAGATCGCATCGCGCCTGAAGGTCTGCGAGCGCACCCTGATCACCTGGAAAGCCGAAGGCGACTGGGAGAACCGCAGAAAGCAGCTTCTCGCGCAGAAACAGTCGTTCCACGAGGAGCTGTATGCCTTCGCGCGGAAGCTGATGAAATCCATCAGCGAAGACATGGACAAGGGCGAGAAGCCCGACGCCGGGCGCATGTACACGCTTTCCCGGCTGCTGCCCGGCCTCACGAAGGTGAAGGAATACGAGGACAAGGTGAGCGACGGCAAGCCCCAGGAAAAGACAATCGATCCGGACGAGGCCGTCAGGATCGTGCAGAAGGCGCTGCTCGGCGAATGAACGCTCGTCACTTTCTCCCGTATCAGATCGACTGGCTGAAAGACCGGTCGAGAATCAAGCTGTGGGAGAAATCGCGCCGCATCGGAGCCACCTACACGCAGGCCTACGAGGATGTCGAGGATTGCGCCAAGAAGGCCGTTCCCGCCGTCTGGTTCTCCAGCGCCGACGAGAGCGCGGCCCGCGAATACATCGAATACTGCAAGCACTGGGGCAAGCTGTTCAACCTGGCCTCGGTGCAGCTCGGCGAAGAGCTGTTCGACGAGGACAAGGACGTCAAGACGTTCGGCATCGAGTTCCCCCGCCTCGGCCGGCGCATCAATGCCCTCAGCTCGAATCCGAAAGCGTTCCGCAGCAAGGGCGGCAAGATCGTCCTGGACGAGTTCGCCCACCACGCCGATCAGAAGACCCTTTGGGCCGCCGCCCGGCCCTGTATCACCTGGGGCTTCCCGCTGCGCATCATCTCGACCCATAACGGGAACGCCAAATTCAACCAGTTCATCAAAGATATCCGCGACGGCAAGCTGAACTGGGGCCACCACCGCGTTCCGATCCACGATGCCGTCGCTCAGGGCCTCGCCGATCGCATCACGGGCCGGAAGCTCACCGACGAGGAGCGGGCGGCCTGGATCGAGGAAGAGCGCAGAAACTGCGGCGATCCGTTCACCTGGCAGCAGGAGTATCTCTGCGTGCCGGTCGACGAAGCGACCGCCTTCCTGACGTATGAGATGATCGCCGCGTGCGAGCGGGATGAGCTGCTCCTGACCCTCGACGGCCTGCTCGGCGATCTGTATCTGGGCATGGACATCGCCCGCAAGAAGGATCTGAGCGTCATCTGGGTGCTGGAAAAGATCGGCCCGGTGTCCTTCACGCGGCGGGTGCTGGTCATGGAACGAACGCCCTTCCATATCCAGAAGGACGCGCTCTTCGAGCTGCTGAAGCATCCACGCATGCGACGCGCCTGTATCGACTCGACCGGCATCGGTATGATGCTGGCCGAAGAGGCCCAGCGGCATTTCGGGCAATACCGGGTCGAATCCGTGAACTTTTCCAACGCCGTCAAAGAAGACCTGGCATTCGGCCTTCGAAGCCGGTTCGAGGACAAGACGCTCGTCATTCCCGGGGCGCAGGATATCCGCGAGGATCTGCATTCCGTCCGGAGGCTCGTCACGAAGGCCGGCAACATCCGGTTCGATGTCGCATCCGAAGAGACCGACGGCCACGCGGATCGCTTCTGGGCTCTCGCGCTTGCCGTTCATGCCGGCGGAACCGAGTCGGGGCCGATCACGATCGTCACGAGAAGGCCACACCACAGCAAAACCATGTTCGCGGGCTATTAGATGCCCGTGGTTGAGTTTGGGCGGCTCTGGTATCCCGAATTGCCTTTGGAATTTCTTAAACGAATTTAAACGGGCCTCTAACGAATTTAAACGGACATTTTTAACAGATCGGGGGAAACTATGGGGAACGCCACACCGGGCATCTGGATCAACGATCGGGAATTCCGCCGAATTTCCGACAAACCCGCCGAGCTGACGAGCGAGTTCGCGACGCGCCGGAGGGCCGGAGATCTGTTCGGCTACGGCCTGAACCTGCCGAATCCCGACGAGGTGCTGCGCAACCTCGGCCTCGACATCTCCGTATACAAGCGGCTCCTGGTCGATTCCCAGGTCGGTGCGTGCATCACGAGCAGAAAGAGCGGCACCAAGGCCCTCGATTGGGGGATCGATCGCAAGAAGGCGAAGAGCCGGGTGTTCCAGGTCATCGAGGACGCATTCGCGAATCTCGACATCGATCGCATCATCGGCGAGATCCTCGATGCGCCGATGTATGGGTATCAGGCGCTCGAAGTGCTCTGGAAGGCCCGGGACGGCCTCGTATTACCCGTCGACGTGATCGGCAAGCCTCAGAGCTGGTTCACCTTCGATCCGGAGAACGAGCTGCGGTTCAAGTCGGTCACCGACCCGATCGGCGAGCCGCTTCCCCCGATGAAGTTCCTTCTGGCGACCCATGAGGCGACGTATGAAAATCCGTATGGATTCCCGGTTCTGAGCCGGTGCTTCTGGCCGGTCGCCTTCAAGAAGGGCGGTCTGAAGTTCTGGGTCACGTTCGTCGAGAAATACGGCGGGGCCTTCGCGATCGGGAAGCATCCGCGCAGTCTCGGCCAGGGCGAAGTGGATGCGCTGGCCTCGATGCTCGAAGCGATGATTCAAAGCGCGATCGCCGTGATTCCCGACGATTCGTCGGTCGAGATCAAGGAGGCCGGTGGCAAGGCTGCCTCGGCCGACATCTACGAGCGGCTTCTCGTTTACTGCGACCACCAGATTTCGAAAGGCATCGTCGGCCAGACCCTGACGACGGAGGTCAACGGCACCGGCTCCTACGCCGCGTCGCAGACCCACAAGGAAGTGCTCAGCGAGATCGTCACGGCCGATACGAAAATGGTCGTGAAGACGTTCAACCTGCTCGTGCGCTGGATCTGCGACATGAATTTCGGCACCGGCGTCGACCGGCCGGCATTCAGGATGTGGCACGAGGAGGACGTCGACAAGGCTCAGGCCGAGCGCGACAAGACCCTTGCCGACACCGGTCAGATCCGGTTCAAGAAGAAATACTGGATGCGCGAATACGGGTTCGCGGAAGACGACATCGAGGAAGTCATTCCGGCCTCCGGTGGCTCGGCCCTTCCGCCGGCGGAGTTTTCCGAGGGCGAACCGAAGAAAGACGAGTTCCCCGACCAGGCGGCGATCGACGAGGCCGGCGCGAAGGTCGCCGCTCCGACGGTCCTGCAAGCCGCGATGGAAGCGATGCTTCGACCGTATATCGAGCTGATCGGGAACGGCGCGAGCTACGAGGTCGTGATGGAAAAGCTCGCCGCGACCTACCCGGCGATGAAGCCCGACCAGCTCGCGACGCTGCTCGAACGTGCGATCTTCGCCGCCGAGACGTGGGGGCGCATCCATGCCCAAAGCTGATCCCGAGATTCTGCTCCGGGCGATGCAGCTTCCTCCCGAGGAGGCGATCGCGTTCTTCAAGTCGAAGGGCTATGAGATCACCTGGAACTGGGACGACATGGCGCAGGAGGCGCATACCCGGGCGTTCACCGTCGCCAAGGCGACCAGCCTGGACATCCTGAGGGATATCCGGGGCGAGCTTCAGAAGGCGCTCGACGAAGGGACGACGTTCAGCCAGTTTCAGAAGGATCTCGAGCCGCGTCTGCGCGCCAGGGGCTGGTGGGGCGTTCAAGAAGGCGTCGATGCGGATGGGAACCCGACGACCGTGCAGCTCGGCTCGCCCTGGCGGCTGAAGACCATTTTCCAGACGAACATGCAGACGGCCTACATGGCGGGCCGGGAACGCCAGATGCGGGCGGTCTCTCAGGACCGGCCCTACTGGCGATACATCGCCATCATGGACAGGAAGACGCGCCAGGCGCACCGGGAGCTTCACGGGAAGATCTTCCGATATGACGATCCGTTCTGGGATCATTTTTACCCGCCGAACGGCTTCAACTGCCGCTGCCGCGTCGCCACCCTGTCGCCACGCGAGATCGAGCGGGACGGTCTGAAGGTGCTCAGTTCGAAAGGCCAGATCGTCTCCCAGGAGGTCGCCGACCCGAACACCGGCCGGGTATTCAAGACGACCTCGTATCGGAGCCCGGACACCCTGCGGCTGCTGCATCCCGACGAGGGTTTCGACCTCAACCCTTCCCGCGTGCAGGAGCGGCTCGATGCCCTCGAACGGGAGAAGCTGAAAGAGACCGAAAAGGCGGTCGGCGCGAAGCTGCCAGAGATTCGCGCGGAAACGGTCGTAAAACCGATGGTAAACGGATCTTCAACGGTCGATAAAACACGCGGCCTGGTCGACGACGAAGAGGCGAAGGCCGAGATCCGCGATCTGACCGGGCAGGCGAAAGAGCTCGGCGTCAAAGCCGATTTCGACGAGCAGCCTGAGAACGTGAAGCCCGCAAGACTTGTGATGAAGGCCCTGGCCGAAGAGGCCAACGCCGGCCGAGAGCCCCCGCCGAAAGTCGCCGTAGGTGACAATCCGCGGCATCCGTGGGGTGATGACACCGATGCTGTCGCACATTTTGACGATGAGAAACAGACTGTCTTCATCAACCCGAACTGGCCATGGAGGACTCACGAATCTGAAACAGCCGCTCAATTCAGAAGCAAGGATTGGTCGAGTGATGCTCCGGAGCACTTCATCAGGCACGAGATCGGGCATTGGCACCAATGGCAGGCGAATCCGAAAATGTTCAAGGTTCTCAAAACCGGTTTGCTTCCCGCCGAAGATATCTCTATGATTGGAGGAGAAGTCAGTAAGCGTGCGACGGAAAACCCGGTGGAGTTCGTCGCCGAGGTATATGCCGGTCTTCGTGCCGGGCAGAAATATTCGAATCGAATCATGGATCTCTACATGTTCTTCGGAGGGAAAAAAGTCTGATGCTTCGCGCAACACCTTGCGTGCGATGTCGGCACGTCGATTGGGAAGCCCGCAACAAGACTGGGCACCTTTTCCGTTGCGCGGCGTTTTCGCAAATCCCTGAAGAAATTCTTCGAGGCGAGAACAGCCATCGAACGCCATATCCGGGCGATAACGGCATCGTCTTCGAGCGCGTAGACGATGACGAACTCAACAGACGCGCCGGCATCAGGAAATGAACTCGATCATCGATCTCAAGCTCGAAGACGAGGGCGTCAAAGACCTTTTGAAGCGTCTTCAAAAGCGCCTGAGCAACCTTCGCGCCCCGATGGACTCGATCGGCCAGCTCATCCTCAACTCGGTCGAGAGGAATTTCGAGGTCGGCGGCCGGTATTCCGGGACGTCGGGCGACGTGATGGGCGGCATGATCAAATGGGACCGCCTCGCCCCATCGACCGTGAAGCGCCGCTATCGTGAGGGTTCATGGCCGGGAAAGATTCTCCAGATCAGTGGCCGCCTTGCCGCGTCGATCCATGCGAAGGCATCGAGGGATTCGGTGATCGTCGGAACGAACGCGGAATACGCAGCGATTCACCAGTTCGGCGGTGTGATCCAGATGAAGGGGAAGAGCGGCAAGCTCCGGCTTCGCACGACCGCGAAGGGCGAGCTGCTTCGCCAGGGAAAGGAAGGCATCCTCCGCCACCTGGCCGTCTTCGCCAAGGCAAGCCACAAGCGCGCCGTCGAGCGTGAGTACACGACCAAGGATTACAAAATCACCATCCCCGCCCGCCCCTACCTGGTCGTCCAGCCCGAAGACCTCACCGAGATCCGCGCCACCATCCTCGACCACATCATGCGCGCGGACTGAACCCCCCAGAAACACGACCGCCCCGGGCAGATGCTCGGGGCGGTGTGGTCGAGGGCGGTTACAGTTCGGCGTTGATGGCGTTCAGGGCGCTGTGCATGCGGCGGTTCAGGATGTCGATCAGGGTGCAGAGGTTGCCGCGCGAGACGCAGGACATGTCGCCGTCGGGTATCAGAAGGTCACGCACGGCGTCGAATGCGGACATGACCTGATCGGCCTCGTCGAGGGCGGCGCGGATTCCGTTTTTCACAGGGCACCTCCCGCATCGACTGCCCGGCTCACCTTTCCGAGTTGGCCGGTGACGACGTAATGGACGGTGGCCTTGCTCCGGCGGACCCGGCGGGAGATCTCCCCTTGCGAAAGGCCCTGGGCAAAGAGTTCCCGGATCTGCCGGATATCCTCCGCCGTGATGTGTTTTGGCCTGGACCTGGCCTCCTTTTCCTCGATGAGTCGTTGCAGAGCAGCGATGTGGGCGGACTGCGAAGTGGTCTGGGCTTCAAGCATGGAGATATAGCGGTCCTTCTTCAGAACCATTTCGTCCGGCCCGATCGTCGGCGCAGCCGGAACGGCGTTTGCGCGGGGGTTCGTCGCCTGGCCTTTCGTCCAGTAGGCCCACAAGGCATCGTCGCATTCGGCCTGGTAGAGCTCGATCTTCGCCCGGATCTCGGGGCGCACCTTGCGCGGCTCGATCGTCGCGAGGAACCCGGCCAGCTTGCGAAGAGGCATGCACAGAGTTTCTTGAGGGCCGGTTTTGGTAGGTGTAGCCAAAATGGCTACACCCCAGCGCTTGCTTGATCGGTGAAGTTTCTTCTGTTGGGCACCCCAGGTGAGTCCCATGTTTTCGACGATCGGCCGAACTGGCGTGAAGGGTTCGCCCTGGTGGGACACGATGAAAAGCGTGTCGCCGTGAAAAGCAACGGGCACGAGCTGAGATTGGATGGTCATACTGACCTCCTGTGGTTTTTTGATGACTCTCAGAAATAAAAAGAGAGCCGGGTGTTCAAAACCGCCACAGACGGCCCAGGCTATTCCCCCGAAGGGTATTGTATTCGCCTGGACACCCGGACAAAATTGTCCGTAAAACAAAAAACACTTCTGACGGGAGTGATGACCGCTGTGGAGGTGTTTTGAGCACCTGCCGTGATTCTACGGCCTCACCCGCGTCTTGTCAAATCACGCGCCGCTTTCGCTCTTCTCGACCAGCTTTTGCTCGATTCGGCGACCGCAGAATGAGCAGTAGGTCTTGCCTAAAATGCATTCCAGGGTCGTGTGACCGCAATCGCTGTGATAGTAATGGGGGCCGAGCTTCTCCCACGCGCATGTATCCTGACCGTTACGAATGGCCTTTGCTCTTTCGATGAGCAGCGCGGGGCCTTGCCGCAGTACGGATCGTGCATACTCCATCGGCTTTTCTCTGCCTTCGGCGATTTCGGCAAGCGCTGTCACGTAGGCATCCATGAGACGACCGCGATTTTCGTATTTCCTTTTCATCTCCTCGATGTGGCGACACGGGCGCTGGGGAGAATCTTGCTTCGCTGACTCAGATCCTTCAAGGGGTTGATGAGTAGACCCGCATCGGCATTCCCAGCCCACAGGTGGCATTACATTCTTCCAGAATTTCATTTCAACGTTCCTTTCGTAAGCGAAGTTCATTCGATCGTGAGCGTCGCCAGAATCTTCAGGCAGAAGGGGCAGCGCGGCATGCTGTTCACGTTGCGGTCGAGCTCCTTGATGAGGATATCGATCTCCCGAGCGGGGCAATCGTCGGTTTGGCAAAAGAAGCTGGCGGTGCCGGTGAAACCGCTCGGGCTCGCGCCGTCGGCGCAATGGCTCTTGAGCCGCGCGGCCTTGAGTTTGTCCTTGAAGTTGATGACCTTGTCCATCGGCGTGTTCTTCACCATGTTCATGTTCCCTTTCTCTGTTTCATCGTATGTTTAGATTTCTTGTGACCGTGCCGCTCATCCCGATCAATCCGCCGTTTACGAATGCCTTACTGCTCATACTGCCGGTCGATCCGCGCCGCCAGCCGATCGAGGTATTCCCACTGAGCGGCCAAGACCCTGGCTCGAAACTCATCTCTCGGCAGCGGCATGAAGTAACCCTCACTCCTTGTCTGCAATCGCTTCCCAGCGGCGGGAGGCTTCGTCCATGGCTTTCTGGTCGTTCGAGAGGATGGCGGCGAGGTAGGCGTTCACGGCGTCGGTGACTTCGACGACGCGCCTGTTCAGCGGGTCTTCGGAATCACCGTGAGGGTTGCCCGGCGCTGGTTGCATATCCGCTTGATCACCTCTTCGGGGCAGACGTCCTGGAGAAATCGCACGGCCATCGCGGCCACCTGGATGGCTTCCATCGCCAGAGCCTCGTCGCTCGGGCATTTCTTCCGAACCTCGTCCCACAGCTCGTCACACTCCTCATGAAGAATCGCCCATGCCTCGTGCGCCGAGTGGTGCGGCCCGTGCGTCATCCGCCCGCGTGCCGCTTCGTCGCGGATCGCGAAGAGAAGCTCGGTCGTGATGTCAGCAGCCCGGTTCATGCTCGGCACCTCACCTTGAACATCTCGATCACCAGAAGCTGCCGGGCGGCACGTTCGATGATCATCCGATCCGACCAGGTGCGTTGCTGAGTCACCAGCGCTTCGAGCGCCGCACACGCGGAGGCCGGCGACTCCTCGCGTTTCACCAGGCTGGCGACGTGGTCCACGACCACTTCGAACGGATACTCGGCAGGGTTGGTCATGGCTTTTGCCTTTCCGGAAGCTTTTTCCGATCGGCCAGGTCAGAGACCAGGCGGTCAAAGCCAAGGCCTTCGCGCATTTCGCGGATTTTTCGCAGGCCGAGCTGCCGCTGCTCTTCCGTGTATTGCGGCCGGGGTTCGGCGCTTGCCGGTGCGGGCACAGGGACCGACTGAGCCAGATTCGACACCGGCGGCGTCGGCCGCCGCTGCCTTGCAATCTCTTCATGCCGTCTCTCCGCCTCCCTGGCGTGCTTTTCGGCCATCGACCAGGCGGTGTGCCGAAGGTAGTTGTGGTTCTTCAGGGCCTCCGGCCGGCGGGAAATCACCGCCTCGATCGCGGCGGCCCAGATGCCCACCGGGGCCGGGCGCTGCTCCCCGCCATCCCACTGGACGACACCGGTGTTGATGATCTCGTTCAGCTCGTTCAGGATCTTGAGCGCCTTCTTCCAGCACAGGCCCGCGCCGCTCGCCGGCCGAAACAGCCCCACGTATTCCACCGCGCGCGCCTGCACCGGCCCGGGCAGCCCGACGAGCACCTGGCAAAACGAGCGGCAGGCCGCATCGTTCTGCCAGGCCTCGAACGAGGCCGAAGCGCCGCAGGTGGGGCATGTCAGGCGCATCAGGCGATGCTCCGACCGATCAGGGGCCGGCCGCAGATCGGCGCGGCCGAGTTCGCTTTCGCGATGGATTCCTTCAGATGCCCGCAGGATCGCTCGACCACCAGCAGGAGCGCCAGCGCCCGCTCGGTATTGAACCTGTCGATGCAGCGTTTCGACTGCTCGACCAGATCCCTGAGCCCGTCCAGCGCGGTCGCCATGCCGGTTGCATGAGCTTCCGCCATTTCCCGATAATGGGTGTATCTCCCAAGTGCCTCGAATTCAGTCATTGTCCCGCTCTCCCTTCTGTCCGTTCGCCACGATCTGCACGAAGCGTTCCGTGACCCCGTATTGCACCGCGAGCCGCTTTGCATTGCTGCCGTCGTATTCCGCGCGAATCAGTCGCTCAGCGAGTTTTCCCAGGCCGCGTTTCGGGATGCTGAGGGTGATGCCGCCCAGATGTCTGAGGAGGTCGACGGCGACCTGCACCCCGAGCGTCTCGGCCACCAGCCGCATGTCGTCGTTGGGCATATCGTCGATCGTGATCTGGCCCTTGCGCTCGACGGCGCTCGGACCAGACTTCTTCTTGTCCTCCGGGAACAGCACACCCTGCATCACGACCTCCTCACGCCGCTTGCGGCTCATCCTCCAGCAGCTTCGCCACCAGTTTGTCCACGTCGGTGTCGGTCGGCTTGATGACCGCTTCGTCCGCGCCATCGGAAACCGAGACGCCGAGCTTCTTCAGGTCAGCGACGGTGAGCTGGTTCAGCGCTGACTTCACGGGCTTCTCCGTGGTCTTCACGAGCACATCCACCTGGTCGGGGAAGTGCTTGCGGATCAGCTTCACGACGGCCTCATCATCGTTCCAGTCGATGCCGGCGCGCTGTTTCTGAAAACCGACCTTGATTCCGTGCAGGGTCAGCGTGCGCGGCTTCTCGAACAGCTCGGGGTGATTCTCGATCTCGGCTTGCAGCTTCGACTTGCGGTCCAGCGCCGAGTTGACCGCATGCTTGATCAGCGGAAGATACCGCCGCTTGATCAGATCGATGGCTTCGTTCATCTCGGTGACGCGGCCCGACAGCGTGCCGCGAGCGTCGGCGTAGTCCTTGGTCATCTTCTCGATCGTTCCGATATCCATGAGTTCCTCCTTATGGCCGTTTCACACGGCGTTCAAATGCCTTTTCAGGCCGCTTTACCGCCCGATCGGCTCTTCCGTTCGAGGTCGGCTTTCATCGCCTCCAGGGTCTGGACGATCCGGCGGACGCCCTTCGCCGGAATGAACTCGAGGGCCGAGAAGCCGAACCGCTTCTCGATGAACCTTCTCAGGGCCTTCCGTCGCTCTTCCGCCGGCACATAGGAAACGTCGTTCCAGAGACCCTCTATCAGGCGAAGCTGCGCGGGGCTGGCCCACTCCTCGGAGCGAATGTCCAGGTGCTCATACCGCTTGGGGGCCTGCCGAGGCGTCCAGACGCCCGCCGATTTGGCGTTTGCCGCGAGACGCCCGATCAGCGCCGCCGCCTGGGAGAAGGAAAGATCCTTCGAGCTCGCGACGCCAAGCTCTTCGAGCATGGCGCGATAGACGTCTTCCTCGATCTGAAGCGCCTTGACCAGAACATGGATCGTCTTGACCTGCTCTTTGCTCGCCATGCTCGCCTCACCCGATCAGGGTCTGCTTCGCGGCCTTGATGACGTCGGCCGTGATCTCGGTGCCGTTGATCTCCGCGATGTGCGCCGAGCGCTTGATGAGCTTGTTCAGCACGCGGGCGTTTCCCTCGGTGGCCTCGTGGAACTGCTTCCAGATGCCGTTGCTGCCGGGGAGAGACGCATGCACGATCTCTTCGACGTCGCTCGGGCGGAGGCTCACGAGGACGGCCTTTACGCCGACGCGGCTGTAGAGCTGGGCGAAATCGCCCTTCAGGCCGCGAAGGTTGCCGAGCAGGCGCTGCATGCCGACCAGCACGACGCCGACACCGGCCCGGTCATACAGGCGGCGCAGCATTTCGAGGGCGCGGTAGGGCAGATGCTCCGCCTCGTCCACGATGATCAGGCGGCCGGACCCGCGCAGCTTGCTCACCGCCTCGTCGAACAGGGTGTGCAGGGAGCCGACGCCGTCGAGGCCGAGCACCTTGTGCAATTCGAGGAAAAGAACGCGGGCGGTATACCCGAGATCGGCTTCGAGCAGGATCACGCCGGCATGTTCCGTCGCGAACCGTTTCACCGCCGTGGTCTTCCCCAGCCCGGAGTCGCCGCAGATCACGCCGATGTCGTTGTCGACGTGGCAGATGCTCGCCACTTCGAACACCTTGCTCGCGACGGAGGTCTTGATGAATCCGGGCTCGCACAAGGCCGTTTCCTGGCGGGCTTGACGCTCTTTCTGGAGGGTGAGAAACTTTCTCACCGCGTCCTCGACCTTCTTCACGTCACCCCGGTATTTGTGGTTCAGCCACTGGCTGATCGTGGCGGTCGAAAGGCCGATGCCGCGCGCCACGGCCGTGATGCTGACCGCGTTCCGGTCCATCAGATCGCGTAGGTTCCTGTGAAGTTCCGTGCCATTGCTTTCCGTCATGATCGATGTTCCTCCTGGTTCTTTTTTTTGTTATCGAGCTCGTCTTGATGCATGTCTGAGACGAACCCGTAAATCTTCTTCTTTGGCGCAGGGAGCCGGACGAGGTTCCCCAGGTCGGCCTTGCCTTCCTGATCGCGCTTCTGCCGCTCGATGACGACCTGGTCCATGCTCGTATTCACGATCACGCTCACGGGGGCGGGAGCGGGCATCGAGGGCGGTGCCGCTACGCAACCGCAGGCGGTGGATCGCTGCATGGCCGATGCGGCCAGGGCGGCCGTTGCCGTTTCGAGGTAGAACTGCTGCTCGGCGGCCGGCGAGGCCGTGAGTTGCTGGACCTTCTGCTTCGCGATTTTGCGATCGCGGTTCTTGCGGTTCGATTCCTTCTGCAGCGTCTGGCGCTCGACATCGGTCTGCGCCAGCACCGGCACGACCGGAACGAGGGCGCCCTGGCCGATATAGGCGTTGGTCGCGGCATCGAAGACCCAGGCATCCTGGAAGGCTTTCGGGTCGCGACGCATGTAGACGAGATCGCCCTTCCGGCCCGACATCCATTCGCCCCAGTAGCTGATGCCGAGCTTGCTGTCGCGGATTCCGTTCCGGCCGATCGTATAGTTCTCGGAGGTGCGCATGCAGAACAGCATGAGTGCGTCGCGCCGCACTTCCCGGCGGGTCTTGAACTCTTCGGCCCACGCCTGGTCGGGGAACCGCCCGCGCAGAGCCTTTCCCTCGGAGACGGTCTTGTTCAGGATCTCGATGATGAACCGGCCGAGGCCGGCTTCGAGCTGTTCGAAGTCGATGAGGCTGCCGGCTTTCACTTCTGCCGCCAGGCGTTCGGGCCGCTCGATCACGTCGCCGCCGCGATATCCGACATGGGCCTTGCTGAACCACTCCTTGATCTTCAGGAAGTCGCGCTCGATCGGCTTCGTCTGGGCGTTATACGGCAGGGCGAAGTGCGGTTCGATGCCGAGCAGAAGGAGCATCGGCCGGGCCTTCTCGGGATCGATGTTCACCTTGTGCTGCCGCGTGATCGACCGGCCGCCGGCGAAGTCTTTGCACCGGTAGTCCTTGCCGTTATCGATCAGAACGTGCTTCGGCAGGCCGTATTGCATGGCGGCGACGTAGAACGCCTGGAAAATGTGGTCTGAATTCGGGGCCTCGGCATGGATATACCAGCCCAGGAACTTACCGGTCTTCAGATCGCGCCACGCGGTGATCCAGGGTGCAACGATCTTGTCGCCGGCATTTACGAGCACGTCGATCTGCGCATGATCGCTGACCCAGCATTCCCCGGCAGGCAGCGTGGAATAATCGCGCTCGATATAGGCCGCATACCTGCGGTTCCAGGCTTGCTGGCCGTATCGGGCCATGTAGATGACGCTCTTGTCATACTGATTCTGAATCGCGCGATAGAACGCGGAAACAGACGGGAACGTCTCGGCCGTGGTGCCGGGCTTTTCGCGAAGAGCCAGACCGAGGGTGCGCTTCCAGGTGACTTCGAGGGAGGGACGGCTTTCCTGGAGGTAGTGCTTCGCAAAATACTCCAACAGATCCGGTGATACCTTCGTCACTCCCTGGCTCTTTCCCCAACGGCCGAGGAGACCGCCAACGCCTGCGGCTTCGCGGGTCTTTCTCGCCCGGAGGATGCTCGGATAACTGGTCAGCATCCTCGGGTGTTCGCGGTTCCAGGCCTCGACGAAGGTGATCAGATCGCGACCGAAAAGCCCCTCGCAGGCGGTCAGGATCGTCAGGTATTTGTCAGCCTTGCGGCGTGAATGGTCGGGCGCGTGATCATACGCGGCGGCATCTGTTTCAATAGTATTCGGGATACAGTCGGCAAAGTCCTGAGCGGTCGGCTCATCAGCGGCGGGGGTGATGTTGATGATCGGCTCGGGTTGCTGTGCCTGGACGGTATGCTTCTTGATGAGCGCAGCCTGGGTTTCCGGGGGAAGGGATGAAATGTGGTATTCGAAGCCGCCGCCTTGGGCTTGACGAGGTCGTTTTTCCCAGGCTGCATTTTTCGCACACCTGTTGATACTTTGGACTGTTTGCAGCATGCCAGGCAGTCCAAGTAGTTCACTCGCCGAGAACCACGCTTTCATCCCTGTTTCCTCATCAACCGTTCTTCAACAACCCAGTTTCAACCGTTCTTCAATTCCTTCTCAGACCGTTCCACCATCGCATCAGCCTGCATGAAAGCTGCATCTGCGAATTTTCGCGCCATATCCCAATCGAATGGTCGCGCAGTCGGTTTCAGAGCTGAATGGAGGATCCCGACAAGAGCCAGCGCCGCGTAGTATTCCCGCATGGTCATGCCGGTGAAGCTTGTATAGGGCGAAAAGGGGAAGGCAGAGTATTCAAGATCGCGGAAACAAGCTTTTTTTGGTGCCGGCTTACGAAATAAATCCGGATTCGTCTCCATCAATTCTGATTCGATGCCGATAAAAGCACCTGTCTCATCAAACACGTAGCCGGTTCCGATAAAGTCCCAGGAAGTGGTGTAAAAACGGCCCCGGGAAAATGACCGGGGCC